>JAYTIZ010000001.1:0-23680 GCA_043731445.1 Gammaproteobacteria bacterium
AATTCGAGTAGGGCGGCTAACTCAGTGTCAGGCAGCTCGGCAGTGATACTGACATTTTTCTGCTTGAGTTCCTGCAAACTGAATTGCGGTTTAAGCCCACCATTGAGCAGCTCACTGTAGTCAGTGTTAGCGTCAACCTGCACCGGCACTGCGACAACCTGGCCTGGCTGCCAGCCGTGTGCGCTAAAATAATTGGCCACACTGCCGATCGCATCTGTCACGTTGTTCACGAGATCACGGCGGCCATCGCCGTCAAAATCTACCGCGTATTCCCGATAACTGCTGGGGATAAATTGGGGGAAACCCATGGCGCCGGCATACGAACCTTTGAGCGACAGCGGGTCAATGTTTTCTTCCCGGGTAAGCAGTAAATAATTTTCCAGCTCGCCACGGAAAAATGACGCGCGCGCCGGGTAATCAAAGGCGAGTGTGGCGAGTGCATCGAGCACGGGGTATGAGCCGGTGTTGCCGCCGTAACGCGTTTCGACGCCGATAATGGCGACGATGATTTCTGCGGGTACGCCGTAGGTTTGCTGTGCACGCAGCAAGTCATTTTCATGCGCGGCCCAAAATTCCAGACCGCCCTCGATGCGAGCCTCGGTGACGAAGATCGGCCGGTACTGATACCAGGGTTTGCCTTCGGCGGGTCGAGTGATGGCTGCGATGATACTGGGGCGTAGTTCAGCCTGGTCGAACAGGGTAGCCAGCTGATCTGCATCGAACTGATGTTTGCTTACCATCTCGGCAATAAAGCCAGGTAGTTCCGGACTGTCAACGGCCGCCGTTGCTGTTGTGGGTAACAGATACACCGCGAGCAGCCCGGAAGCGAGGAAATATTTTTTTAGTGACATCCTTTTCTGAACTCCTTAACGAGCTAAAAGTTTGCGGTGAGTCTGGATAGACATGAGGATACCAAAAGCCGCCATCAGTGTGACCAGCGAGGTGCCCCCGTAACTGATGAATGGCAGAGGTATCCCCACCACCGGCATGACACCCGATACCATGCCGACATTGACGAAGATGTACACGAAGAAAGTAAGTGTGAGGCTGCCGCCCAGCAGACGCGAGAAACTGTCTTGTGCACGTAGCGAGATGTAAAGTCCGCGCGCTACGATGAAAAAATAAATTCCCAATAATACTAAGATACCGAGCAGACCGAATTCTTCCCCATACACAGCGAAGATGAAATCCGTGGTGCGCTCTGGTAGAAAATCGAGGTATGACTGCGTGCCATTGAGCCAGCCCTTACCGAAGATGCCACCTGAGCCGATAGCAATGGTGGACTGAATAATATGATAACCAGAGCCCAGCGGATCGCTTTCAGGATTGATGAACGTCAGCACACGTTGGCGCTGGTAATCGTGCATGAAATACCAGAGCAGCGGGGCGGCGCATAATAATGCCGCGATCGAGGCCGTGATGATGCGCCAGCCTATGCCGGATAACAGCAGCACGAAAAGTCCGGCGCAGCCAATGAGCATGGCCGTGCCCAGGTCGGGTTGTTTGGCGATCAGCAATACGGGTATGACGATCATCAGGCTGGCCAGGAATAAACGCTTGGGTCTGGGCGGTAAAGTTCGGGCGCTGAGATACCAGGCGATCATCAGTGGCACAGCGATTTTCATGATGTCCGCCGGTTGAAAGCGGAACAACCCGAGATCCAGCCAGCGCTGCGCACCTTTACTGACATCGCCCACCGCGAGCACGGCGATAAGCAGTAATACACCGATGCCAAATAGCCAGGGCGCGAGGTGCTCCAGATAGCGCATCGGAACTTGTGCCAGCACGAACAGGATGGCAAAGCCCATCAACAGGCGCAGGCCATGACGGAACAGCAGATCGCTATCCTGACCGCCGGCGCTGTAGAGGATGATAAAGCTCAGCCCTGCTAAAGCTAGCAGTCCGCCCAGCAGAGGCAGATCCAGGTGTAGCCGTTCGGGTAGATTTCTCATGGTGCTGTTGTTTCCGCCTTGGGTGGAGGGACGTAGTCAGGAGAATCGTTATAGATTAGGTATTGATCCATGAGCATACGCGAGATGGGCGCTGCAGCAGTGGCCCCGTGACTGCCGTTTTCTACAATTACCGCGATGGCGATACGCGGATCTTCAGCAGGCGCAAAGGAAATGAATAGAGCATGATCACGCAAGCGTTCGGCAACGCTGCTCGCCGAGTATTTTTCATTCTGTTTCAGGCCAAAAACCTGGGCCGTGCCGGTTTTGCCCGCGATGGTATACGGCGCACCCAGAGCACTCAAGCGTGCCGTGCCGTGTGCACCTTGGGTGACGTGAATCATGCCTGTCACCACGCTCTGCCAGTTGGCTGCTTTGACAACGGGGATAGCAGACAAGGGGGCGAGTTCCACTAAAGGCGTCACTTTGTTAGTGGCTTGATCATAAGTACCCATCACCACGCGGGGTTTGATCCGACCGCCGCGATTAGCCATGGCAGAGGTAGCTACGGCGAGTTGCAGCGGTGTGGCCAGAGTATAACCCTGGCCAATTCCGGTGCTCAGCGTTTCGCCCGGGAACCAGACCTGCTTATAGACGCGGGCCTTCCATGCGGTGGAAGGCATGAGGCCGGGGCGCTCTCCGCCGATGTCAATACCAGTTTTTTTACCGAAGCCAAACAGATCCATGAAGTCGTGCAGGCGATCAATGCCGATGGCCCGGGCGAGAGTATAAAAATACACATCACAGGATTGCTCGATAGCCTTGTCGAGATTCACCTCTCCATGCCCACCGTGCTTCCAGTCGCGGTATTGACGACCCTGACCGCCGAGCTGGAAAAAGCCGGGGCAATAAGTATTTTTCTCCTGGGTAATCACGCCAAGTTCTAAACCGCCCAGACCCACGAAAGGTTTGACAGTGGAGCCGGGTGGGTATTCACCGCGCATAGCACGATTGTACAAAGGTTGATCGGGTGATTTCGCCAACAGATTATAGGCATCGGAATCAATGCCGTTGACGAACGGATTGGGGTCATAACCGGGCATGCTGGCCAACGCTAGCACCGCGCCTGTTTTGGGTTCGATAGCGACCACAGCGCCTCGATTCGCCCCCAGCGCTGCTTCGGCGAGTGATTGCAGACGCGCGTCAATGTTCAGATAGAGATTTTGTCCTGCGCGAGCCGGAGAGCGACCTAGCACCCGTAGCCTGCGTCCCTGTGAATTGGTCTCGACCTGTTCGAAGCCCACTGTGCCGTGCAGGATACTCTCGTAGGATTTTTCCACGCCGGTCTTGCCGATATGCGTAGTGCCGTTGTAGTTGGCCGGATCCAGGTCCTCCAGTTCATTCTCGCTGATACGCCCTACATAGCCGATGGCATGCACCCCCAGCGAGCCCAGAGGGTAGTAACGCGTGAGGCTTGCGGCCACGTCTACGCCGATGAAGCGCGGGCGGTCAATTGCGAAGCGTGCGACCTCTTCTTCGCTTAAATGAAAGCGCAACGGGATACCGTTACTGGTGCGTTTTTGGCTGAGCGATATGCGAAAGCGCTTAATATCGGTATCGCTTATCGAGATGATCTTTTGCAGTTCAGCAACGGTAGCTTTGAGGTCTTTCACCTGCTCAGGCACGATTTCCAGGCTGAAGGACGGAATGTTTTGCGCCAGCACCACGCCGTTGCGGTCATAGATGATGCCGCGCGGTGGCGGGAGAGCGACAATGCTGATGCGATTGTTTTGCGATAAGGTGGTGTAGTGCTCGTGGTTAAGTATCTGTAGGTAAATGAGTCGGCTAACGATCACCGTCATCAACACCATAGTCATGAAGGAGGCGATTCTTACCCGGTCGGTGAAAAGCCGGGTCTCGCGGATGTAATCACGAACGGGGTCTTTGGCAGTCTTCTGGTCATCGGTAAAGAAAGCGATCAGCAGAACCGCAATATATTTGAGCAGGAGTTGGAGCCGGTATAGCGCGGTAAGCGCTGTGCGCGCGAACGAGGCGAACAGAGGGGCAAACTGGATCTGACGCAATGCTGTGAATAACGCGGATATTTTGTGGCTTGTGCCGCTGAGCAGATGTTTGAGTTGATCCTTGATCTGACCCTTGATCTGGCTTGGCCCCGTCAGTGAGCTGGATATTTTTTTGCTGGCGCCAGCAAAAAAATCTTTAGTGAAGTAATTCTTTAACGGGTTCGTACGCTGACGTACCCTAACGAGCGCGAGGCGTAGGTTGTGACTAACAGTGCTTAGCGTTTGCTTGAGCTGAGGCAGGCTCGCGCCAAAGGCAGAGATTTTCTTATTCACCTCGCTTAGAATCTTTTGCAGCCAGATCTTGAGCTGAGGGAGGTTCAACTTCAGCTTGAAAGGGGGCATTTACTGCCTACCTGTAGGTGGGCACATAGCGCCGCCGCAGGCCACGCAAAATAACGAAGACAGCTGGCCAGAGTATCGCGCTGATAAGAGGCGGCATGAGATAGGCTGTACTCCAGGTCAGATCGCTGGTGATGCCTTTGATCCACAAGATCAGTATTTGCCCTACTAAAACCAGCACAAATATACTGAGTGTCTGCTGCCACACCGGTAGCAGACGCAGGCGCCGGTGCAGGTAAAGGGCAAGATAGGCGACGATGGTCATGCTCAGCGCATATTGTCCAAGCACGGCATCATGCACGACATCCAGAATGATACCCAGGCACCAGCCTGTGGCAACGCCTACGCGTTCCGGTAGAGCTATGCACCAATAGATGAGTACGAGCATTACCCATACTGGCTGATAACTGACCGCCCAACTGGGCAGTGGCAAAACGGTCAGGATCAAGGCTGCCACAAAGCTCAGCACAATGACCCAGGTTCCGCGCGAGCGTCTATTCATCATTGCTGACAGGCGCCTCGGGTGGTGGGGTAGATGCGTCCGCAGGCGGAGCCGACACAGCAGGTATTGGTGCGCTCACCGGCTTGGCTGGCTTGGGTTTTACCGGTGCCGGAACAGGTTGAACAGTGGTGGTTGCAGGTGCCACAGGCGCAACGGGTTTTGTGGTGGCCGCTGGTTGAGTCTGCTCACTAGCCGGGGGTGTTGTTGATGGTTCTGCTGGTGGCGCAGAAGTGGTTGCTTCCGGCTCTATTATTTGCGCAACGGGCGCAGGTTCCGCGCTCTTTATCGGCCAGATTAATAGCACTTCACGATTATGTTCCAAGCGTGCGCTGGGTTCGGCGCTGATCTTGGCGAAGGTTTGATTAGGGTCGCGTTCGATGGCAGTCACCCTGGCCACGGGATAATCGGGTGGGAAACGTCCACCCAGGCCGGAACTTACCAATAGATCGCCGACCTGGATATCGGCACTTTTAGCGACATAAGGTACGTCCAGACGCTGGAAAGAACCGGTGCCGATTACCAAAGCACGCAAGCCGTTGCGATTTACCTGCACAGGTAAGGCATGGCTAGGGTCAGTGAGCAGCAGGGCAACACTGCTGAAAGGACCGACATGGAGGACTTGGCCCATGATACCTTCCGAATCCAGCAGTGGTTGACCGAGTACAACCCCGTCGCGTGAACCTTTGTTGAGCGTGATCTTGTGCCGAAACGGATCGGTATCTACGCCCAGCAGTTCGGCGATGAGCGTGCGGGTGTGTACCCGGCTGGACGATTGCAGCAATTCTCTAAGATGCCTGTTCTCCATTTCCAAAGCAGCAAACTGCTGTAAGTCAGCCTTGAGCGTCAGATTTTCTTCACGCAGGCCGGCGTTTTTCTCCACCAGGGTTTCACGGCCCGCCAGGCTTTCATCAAACCAGGTGGTAGTAACGCTGGGTAAATTAGCGACGTACTGCATGGGATAAATCACGGCCGACAAGGTTGCGCGGACGTTGTCCAGATAATGCTGGCGGTGATCCAGCGTCATCAGCGCGAGCGAAAGAAAGCAGAAGAACAGCAGCCGCGCGGTAATCGCGGGGTTGGTGGAGAGCGGTTTGCTTAGGCTTAGGGAGTAAGGCGCTCTCATGTTATGTATTCATCAAACATATGCAGCATGGCAACCAGACTGGCATGCGGGCGGAAGGTAGTTATGGGCTAGCTAACCCAGCCTACTCTAGGATAAGAACATCACGACCTTGTTCGTCAATCATCTCCAGAGCAATGCCGCCGCCGCGCGCAACACAGGTAAGCGGATCTTCGGCGATCACCACGGGCAGGCCTGTTTCTTCCATGAGCAGCTTGTCGAGATCGCGCAGCAGCGCACCGCCGCCGGTCATGACCATGCCACGCTCTGCTACATCCGCGCCCAGCTCTGGCGGGGTTTGTTCCAGCGCCGTGCGCACTGCCGCTACAATACCGGACAAAGGCTCTTGCAGGGCTTCGAGAATTTCGTTGCTGTTGAGCGTGAAGTTGCGGGGCACGCCTTCAGCCTGATTGCGGCCCCACACCTCGATTTCCTTGACTTCATTGCCAGGAAACGCTGAGCCGATTTCGTGCTTGATGCGCTCAGCGGTGGATTCACCGATGATGCTGCCGTAATTGCGCCGCACATAATTCATGATGGCTTCATCGAAACGGTCGCCGCCGATACGCGCCGAGGCCGAATACACCACGCCGTTGAGGGAGATGATCGCTACTTCCGATGTGCCGCCGCCGATATCGAGCACCATCGAGCCGTTGGCTTCGCTGATAGGTAGTCCGGCTCCGATGGCCGCGGCCATGGGTTCTTCGATGAGGTACACCTCACGCGCACCCGCACCCGCCGCCGATTCCTTGATGGCGCGCCGTTCGACTTGCGTTGAGCCACAGGGCACGCAGACCAGCACGCGCGGACTGGGGCGCAGAAATTTGTTTTTATGGACCTTGTGAATGAAGTGTTGCAACATCTTTTCAGTGAGGGTGAAATCGGCGATCACACCGTCTCTCAAGGGGCGGATGGCGCTGATATTGCCCGGCGTGCGGCCGAGCATGCGTTTCGCCTCGATGCCGACGGCCTCGATGGTTTTGGCCCCACCTGGCCCGCGCTCGGTACGGATGGCGACCACTGAAGGTTCGTTGAGTACAATGCCCTGGCCGCGTGCGTAGATAAGGGTATTGGCGGTGCCCAGGTCAATGGAAAGGTCGTTGGAGAAGATCCCCCGGAAACGTCCAAACATAGTGTCTTTTTAATCCTATAAAAACCCCCGCTTTTGGGTGCGGGGGTAAAGCTGATGAGGTTTAACAAAGGGGAGAAGGGTAGCTCTCCCCTTTATTGAATTAAATAAACCCCCACTGTATCAACGTGAGGGCTTTTGGGCAAGCGGCGTGTAGTATAATAAGCATAACGAAACGAGGAGTCCCTCATGTCCTTATCTGCATCCGAGGTGGAAAAGATCGCGCACCTGGCGCGCCTAGCCATCAGCCCGCACGACGTGCCCGAATACGCGCGTAACCTGTCCAATATTATGGGTCTGGTGACGCAAATGCAGGCGGTGGATACCACTGGCGTGACCCCTATGGCGCACCCTCTGGATGCGACGGCCCGGCTGCGGGAAGATCGGGTCAGTGAAACGGATCAGCGTGAGACCTTCCAGCGCATTGCGCCCCAAGTCGCTGCCGGTTTATATCTCGTGCCGAAGGTGATTGAATAAAACAGAGTAAAGCGACAAGTGTAAAGATGTAAGTAAAACCAGAACTCCTCTACTTTTCCCTGATTCTAATATGCATACCAAAACAATTGCCGAATTATCGCGCGCTTTACAGCAAGGTGAATTCTCCAGCCTGGAACTCACGCAAGCTTATCTTGCACGCATCGAACAACATGCAGCTGAGCTGAACTGCTATATCACAGTTACCGCCGAGCAGGCATTGACTGCCGCACGCGCTGCTGACAAACGCTTCCAGAGCGGTAACGCGAGTCCGCTTACAGGTATACCCATCGCGCAAAAAGACATCTTCTGCACTAACGGGGTAAAAACCACCTGCGGTTCGAAAATGCTCGACAACTTTATCGCGCCCTACGATGCAACCACTGTCGAGCGTTTCAATGCGGCCGGGGTAGTGATGCTGGGCAAGACCAACATGGACGAATTCGCTATGGGTTCGTCCAACGAAACCAGCTTTTACGGCCCAGTTAAAAATCCCTGGGATCTTGCCGCAGTGCCAGGTGGT
The DNA here is from genome assembly GCA_043731445.1 of Gammaproteobacteria bacterium. Taxonomy (GTDB): domain Bacteria; phylum Pseudomonadota; class Gammaproteobacteria; order SURF-13; family SURF-13; genus JAYTIZ01. The sequence continues at coordinate 8,061 of JAYTIZ010000001.1, forward strand.
TCGTCTGGCGGCTCTGCCGCCGCCGTGGCCGCGCGCCTCGCGCCTGCCGCAACGGGCACCGATACGGGTGGCTCTATCCGCCAACCCGCCGCGCTGTGCGGTATCACGGGCATCAAACCCACCTACGGTCGCGTGTCGCGCTATGGCATGATTGCTTATGCCTCGAGTCTGGATCAGGGTGGGCCCATGGCACGCACAGCGGAAGACTGTGCCTTCTTGTTACAGGTGATGGCGGGTTTTGATCCGCGCGATTCGACCAGCGTGGACAGGCCCGTGCCGGATTATCGCGCTACGCTCAACGACTCGATCAAAGGTCTTAAGATTGGATTGCCCAAGGAATATTTCGGGGAAGGCCTGGATCCTAAAGTTGCAGAAACGATTGATGCCGCGATAAAGCAATATGAAAAACTCGGCGCTGTGGTGAAAGAGATCAGCCTCGCCAACAGCCATCTTGCCGTGCCCACGTATTATGTCATTGCACCTGCGGAATGTTCATCGAACTTGTCGCGCTTTGACGGTGTGCGTTTCGGTTATCGTGCTAACGCGCCGAAAGATCTGGAAGATTTATACAAGCGCTCACGTGGAGAAGGCTTTGGCCCTGAGGTCAAGCGTCGCATCATGATCGGCACCTACGTGCTCTCCGCTGGTTACTACGACGCCTATTATATCAAGGCCCAACAACTGCGCCGTCTGATCAGCGAAGATTTCACGCGTGCGTTCTTGCAAAGCGAAGTGGATGTGATCATGGGTCCGACCTCGCCCACTGTTGCTTTCAAGCTTGGTGAAAAGACGGATGATCCGGTGACCATGTATCTTTCCGACATTTACACCATTGCCGTTAATCTGGCCGGTTTGCCCGGTATGTCTATCCCCGCTGGTTTCGTTGGTCAGCGACCAGTAGGGCTACAGATTATCGGCAATTACTTCGATGAAGCACGCCTGCTGAATGTTGCGCACCAGTATCAGCAGAATACCGATTGGCATGTGCGGATGCCCGAGAGGTTTAAATGATGGAATGGGAAACCGTTATCGGGTTGGAGATACACACCCAGCTTGCGACCAAAAGTAAAATATTTTCCGGTGCAGCGACGGCCTATGGCGCGCCGCCGAATACACAGGCCTGCGCGGTAGATTTAGGCATGCCAGGTGTGTTGCCGGTGTTAAATGTTGAGGCGGTACGCATGGCGGTGAAATTTGGATTAAGCATAGGTGCTGAAATTGCGCGCCACTCGATCTTTGCGCGCAAGAATTATTTTTATCCCGATCTGCCCAAGGGTTATCAGATCAGCCAGTACGAGTTGCCGATTGTCGCCAGGGGCCATATCGAGATTCAGGCTGAGGGTGAAGAGCCGAAAACTATTGGCATCACACGTGCGCATCTGGAAGAGGATGCGGGGAAATCATTGCACGAAGAAGGCGCGGATGAGTTTCGTGGCCTGTCGGGGATCGATCTGAATCGCGCGGGTACACCCTTGCTGGAAATCGTTTCCGAGCCAGATATGCGTTCGGCGAAAGAAGCCGTAGCGTACATGAAAAAAATCCATTCATTGGTATGCTATCTGGAAATCTGCGACGGCAATATGCAGGAAGGTTCGTTCCGCTGCGATGCGAATGTGTCGGTGCGGCCCAAGGGGCAGGCGAAATTTGGCACGCGCGCGGAACTGAAAAATATCAATTCATTTCGCTTCGTGGAAAAAGCCATTAACTATGAAGTCGAACGCCAAATCGAACTGCTGGAAAGCGGCGGCAAGGTGAAGCAGGAAACGCGGCTGTACGACTCGGATCGCGACGAGACACGCCCGATGCGCTCCAAGGAAGAAGCCAACGATTACCGCTATTTCCCCGACCCGGATTTGCTGCCGGTGGAGCTGGACGATGCTTTTATTAAACAGGTGCGTGACACCTTGCCGGAATTGCCTGACGCGAAAAAATCACGCTTTATGAAGGCTATGGATGAGCAGCGGCGGCAAGAAAATGAGAGGTTTGAAAAACAAATAGACCAAGGTGTTGATGAGGCCGCTAGGGAATTTTTTAATAAAGATTATCAGAAATCTTACGGCCTTTCATCTTACGAGGCGGGTGTGTTAACAGCTACTTTAGCATTAGCAGATTATTATGAGAGCGTGGTGCGTGCCTCGAATGGTGAGGCAAAGTTGGCGGCTAACTGGGTAATGGGTGATTTGCTGGGCGCGCTGAACAAAGAAGGCAAAGACCTGGATGCCAGCCCGGTCGATGCAGAAAAGTTGGGCAAGATGTTGATGCGCATTAAAGACAACACCATTTCCGGCAAGATCGCCAAGCAAGTGTTCGAAGCGATGTGGAACGGTGAAGGTGACGCCGATACTGTGATTGAGAAGAAAGGCTTGAAGCAGGTCACCGATAGTAGCGCGATAGAAAAAGCGATTACGGAAGTGATGGCGGCGAACCCGCAGCAGTTGCAGCAATACCGCGATGGTCAGGACAAGTTGTTCGGGTTCTTCGTCGGTCAGGTGATGAAAGCCACGCAAGGCAAGGCGAATCCCGCTCAACTTAATACACTGCTCGACAAAAAGCTTAAACCCTAAGCGTAGAGTCTGCTTATGAAAAGACTCATTAAAGATTATCATCCGCCCGGCACGGCTCCCGGTGTATTAGGTTCTGTACCAGGGGAGCAGCACACGAAAATTCGGCTGCTTGAATATCGCGGCTAGCACGTTAATTCTGTCGAAATTGCCAGTCTGGAGCAACTTGCTCAGGAACTTGCCGACGGCCAGCCAGCTTCCGCTGTGACCTGGGTGCATATCATCGGTCTGGGGGATCTCACCCTGCTAAGTGGTCTGGCCGATCAGTTCAAATTGCATCCGTTAGCGATGGAAGACGTGACTCATCTCGGTCAGCGTCCCAAGGTCGAGCCTTATGACGCCTTGTTGTTTGTGGTGTTGCAGCACCTTGCTCTTGTGCAGGACGATCTCAGGCTTACGCAAATTTCCTTGTTCGTGAGTAAGGATTTCGTGTTGAGCTTTCAGCCCAGCGGACCTGATTTGCTTGAGCCCTTGCGCGCACGCATCAGCACCAGTCGTGGCCGCATTCACGAGCGTAACGCCGATTATCTGGCCTACGCTATTATTGACCTCATCGTGGACACGGCTTTCCCGGTGTTGGAGGCTTTTGGTGGGCGGCTTGAAGCACTGGAAAATGAAATCACGCACAAGCCGGGCGCACAGATCATGACTCATATTTATCAGTTGCAGCGGCAATTACTCACACTGCGTCGTGTACTTTGGCCGCAACGCGAGGTGCTTACGCGGTTTCAGCAGGATGAGCAAGGCCTGGTGTGCGAAGAAGTGAGAATTTATCTGCGCGATTCCGCTGACCATGCCGTACAAGCGTTGGATTTGGTAGAGGGCTATCGTGAGATGGCTGCGAGTCTGCTCAACGTCCATTTGTCCAACGCCACTAACCGGCTTACCGACGTGATGCGTGTGTTGACGGTCATCGCGACCGTGTTTACGCCACCGACATTTCTTGCCAGCATTTACGGCATGAATTTCGACCGCAGCAGTCCCTGGAACATGCCGGAACTCAGTTGGAAATACGGCTACTTGATGGTGTGGGGCGTGATTATCGCCATGGTCGTTGGGATGCTGGTGTATTTCAGACGTAAACGCTGGCTTTAATCCAGACCCAGCTTCTTTAATTTATAGCGCAGCGCACGAAAGGTGATGCCAAGCAATTTGGCAGCAGCAGTTTTGTTGTAACGCGTTTGTTCCAGAGCCTTAACGATGGTTTCTTTCTCAATCGTATCCAGATAGGGTTCCAGAGTTAATTCGTTAGAGACAGGTTTGGGTTGCTCGGTATGATGCCGTTGCGGCAGGCGCAGATCGTTCACGTCAATTTTACTTCCTTCACACAAGGTTAGCGCGCGCTCTAGAATATTTTCCAGTTCGCGCACGTTACCCGGGAAGGAATATTGCATCAGCTCGTGTAGGGCCGCGCTGGTAAGAGTAGGTTTAATTGCATGGGCGTGCTCCGCCAGACGCGTAAGAATATGGTCGGCGAGTATGACAATATCTTCGGGTCGTTCACGCAGACTGGGCACGTGCAGCTCGATCACATTGATGCGATAAAAAAGATCCTGACGGAATTCGCCGCGCTTGACCAGCTCGGCGAGATTCTTGTGCGTGGCCGAGAGAATGCGCACATCAATTGCCACTTCTTTCTGCGCGCCAACCGGACGCACCTCTTTTTCCTGGATGGCGCGCAATAGCTTGACCTGCATATGCAAAGGTAGGTCGGCGACCTCGTCGAGAAACAGCGTTCCACCTTCCGCCGCTTGGAACAAGCCTGGCTTATCTGTTACTGCACCTGTGAAGCTGCCTTTTTTATGGCCGAAGAATTCGCTTTCCATCAGATGTTCTGGAATGGCACCGCAATTTACGGCAACAAAGGAGCTTTCAGTGCGCGGACCTTTTTCGTGGATCATGCGCGCCACCAGTTCCTTACCGGCACCGGATTCTCCACTAATGTAAATAGGTGCCTGACTACGCGCCAGTTTGGCAATGGTTGCGCGGGTGGATTGCATGGCGTGAGAGTCGCCCAGCAAGGTAAGTTTGGAGCGCTCTGTCCCGGCAGGACGTTCGGAGAGTTTCAGTGCCGTGTTGACGAGGTTGCGCAACACCTGCAACTCAACAGGTTTGGAAACGAAGTCAAACGCCCCAGCTTTGAGGGCATGAATGGCTGACTCCATATTACCGTGCGCGGTGATGACGGCCACCGGAATATCCGGATTGAACTGCTGTATGTATTCCACCAGATCGAGGCCGTTGCCATCTGGCAGGCGCATGTCGGTGAGACAAAGGTCAAACGTGTGTCGGCTTAACAGGTCGCGTGCCTGAGAGAGCGTTTCCGCCGTGCGCGCGTGGATATTCATCCGCCCCAGAGTAAGCTCTAGAAGCTCGCGGATATCGGGCTCATCGTCCACCACGAGTGCGAGTGGCTGGGTCACAGGGAAGTTCCTTTAGGTTGGAATTCTATATGCAAACGTACCGAGCAATGCTCAGCTAAGAAAGTCGGCATGACTATACTGCGCCGGCCTTGGTTTGGAAAGCCTGGCAAGTGTACGAACTACCGTCAGGCCACTTGTCTGCGGCGCGGATCAGCAAAAGTAATGCGGAAACAGGTGCCGATAGGCATCTCAGTATGGCTAAGCCGCGCCTGGTTAGATTCGCAGAGTTCGCGCGCGATATAAAGTCCCAGTCCCGTACCGCCTTGCTGGGTAGTAAAAAATGGTTCGAATATCTGCTGGGCGATTTCCGGTGCGATACCAGCACCGAAGTCCATCACGTCGAGAAAGGGATACTGTGACTCCGGCAAAATTCCCACGCGGAGTTTGAGCTTCGGATTACTGGTAGCTGGAGCATACCGCAAACCATTTTCACACAGATTCCAGAGTACTTGCTGAAGCTGGCTGGGATCCATGCGCACGGTAATGTCCTGAACATTCAATTCCAGCTCAACTTGCGTTTTTTCAATATTCTGACTGCGGGTAAATTCGGTGATGAACTCCCCCAGCCAGGGTTGCAGTTTGAAGTCGGCGAGCTGCAAGGGATTACGGCGGCTTAGCTGCAGAATATTTTCAATCATTTTATTCATACGCTGTGATTGTTCGCGGATGATCTGCGTGAAGCGCATGTCGCCATTGTCCAGAGTGCTCGATTCAGCCAGTAGCTGACCAGCGTAACTGATTGCGGCCAGCGGATTGCGAATCTCATGCGCGATGCTCGCCGTGAGTCTGCCCAGTGAGGCGAGTTTGAGGTGTTGAGCCTGTTGAGTGATGCCTGAGGTGTCTTCCAGGAAGATCAATGTGCCTGAGCTCTCGTCCCCGCCCAGTTTGGCAAAGCGGGGCAAGACAGGGCCGGAAGTCTGCGAGGGTGAAAAACTATCGGGCTCACGCTGGGGCTGTTGCCGCCAGAGCCGGAGTTGTTTGGCTAGCGCTGGGGAAGCATTATTTAGTTTTTGACCTTGCTTGTTGGGTTTAGTATCCAGCAGATGCCAGGCAGATTCGTTCATCAAACGGATTTGATCATCCATGCCCAATACCACGATGCCAGTTTGCATGCGCTGAACGATGTAATTAGTCAATTCCGCCATCTGTGCAAGGTCTTCACCGCGCTGCGAGGCAAGTGCCTCACTGGCCAACATGCGTTTTGCCAGCAGGTTCGCAAGCAGCGCCGTGGCAAAAAAAGTGGCACCGAGCAAACCGGCCCGAGTGTAGCCACTGCTTACTGCGATATGGCTGGATTGAGAATATATTTGCTCTCCCAGAATGGCCAGGCTGGCGATGGCAGCAAACAGAATTGCCATGCGGCCAGTGCTTAAAATACTGCCTGCAGCAATGGCCACAACCAGCAGGATACCCAAGCCGCTGCTGATGCCGCCGCTGGCATGCATCAATAGAGTAATAAAAATAATATCGAGGGGAATTTGTATATAAAGCTGGTAGTGAAACGCTGGCCAGCGGACGATCATGGTCAACGCGCAGATGATAGTGAAGGTCAAATAGGCTAGGCTGAGAATGAGGAACACATGTGGGGCGAATTCACCCAGCGGTCTGGGAGGGGCGTCTTGCAGGATGAGCGCTAAAAAGAACCCGGACAAGAGCAGGCGGTAGAGATTGAGCAAGCCCAGCGGTTTCCAGTTAGAGACAGATGGGCCCACCTCACCCATGCGTAAATTATCACGCAAGTGCGTCAACATGGCTTATCCGTCACCCTTAAGCATTATCGCGATGTTGCAGAGAGCAGTAGTATAGCTCACCTTTTTGGTAAGCCTCGCCCTCAGGCACATGCAGTCCGCAGCGTGCGCAGCGTACCATGGTACCGATACGCGCTGACGGGTTTTGTCCATTGATCTTTTGTGCGTTGCGCTTGAGGTAATTACTTACGATTTTGGCGAGCAGCCATACAAAAAAGCCGACAAAGAAGGCGCGTACTAGATTCATGTGATTCAAAATCCTGGTGACAAAATCAGTAATAAGGCTGGCTGTGCTTTCTGAAGAAGAGTATATGGCTAAAACTCTAACGTATTTTGCCTAAAGCGTCCATTTCCTCCACAATAACCGCCTTTAAGCAGGGCTACTATGAATCTCCACGAATTCCAGGCTAAACAGCTTCTGGCGGATTACGCGCTACCCGTACCCGTGGGTAAGGTCGCCCATTCGCGGGAAGAGGCGTTGCGTGTTGCGCGCGAGCTAGGCGGAGAAGAGTGGATAGTGAAGGCGCAGATTCATGCCGGTGGGCGCGGTAAGGCGGGTGGAGTGCAGCGCGTAAAAGGATTTGCTGAGCTCGAAAAGACGGTTGTCAGCATGTTGGGTACACATCTGGTGACTGCCCAAACGTCCCCCGCAGGTTTGCCGGTCAATGCCGTGTTAATCGTGCAGTCCTGTGCCATTGTCCGTGAGCTGTATCTCGCTGTGACCGTAGACCGCGGCCAGGAAGCGGTGACATTCGTGGCCTCCGCTGCGGGAGGTATGGACATCGAAGAAGTGGCGGCCGCACACCCGGAAAGTATTCTCGCTGCCGTAGTAGATCCGGTGGCCGGTTTGCGTTCCCAACAGTGTGATGAACTCGGCGTGGCGTTAGGCCTGACCGCTGAACAAATTACCCAGTTAGGCCAGATGATGAAGGCGCTCTATCGCTTGTTCACGGAAAAAGATGCGAGCCTGATCGAGATCAATCCGCTTATTGTAACGGAGCAGGGTGCGCTTGTGGCACTCGATGCCAAGGTTCAGATTGATGACAATGCACTGGATCGTCATCCGGAGCTCAGTGTCTTACGTGATACCACTCAGGAAGATGCGCGCGAAAATGCTGCCCGCCAATTCGGGCTAAACTACATCACGCTGGATGGCAGCATCGCCTGCATGGTCAACGGCGCCGGGCTGGCGATGGCGACCATGGATCTGATTAAACTGCACGGTGGCGAACCCGCTAATTTTCTGGATGTCGGCGGCGGTACCAGCGCAGAAAAAGTCGCGCAGGCTTTCAAACTTATTCTGTCGGATAAAAAGGTGAAAGCCATTCTTGTCAACATCTTCGGCGGCATCGTGCGTTGCGATCTGATCGCCGAAGGCATTATCCAGGCGGTGTCCGAGGTGGGCATTACCATCCCCATCATCGCGCGTCTGGAAGGCACCAACGTTGAGCGCGCACGCGAACTGCTGCGCAAAAGCGGTCTTGCCATTATCAATGCCACTGATTTGACCGATGCAGCTTTAAAAGCAGTTGCAAGTGTCAGGTAACCAGTAAAACTAAACACATGTCCATTCTTATAGACAAAAATACCAAAGTTATTTGCCAGGGTTTCACTGGCAAGCAGGGCACGTTTCATTCGGAGCAGGCCATCGCGTACGGCACGCGCATGGTCGGCGGCGTGACACCCGGCAAAGGCGGACAGAAGCATCTGGATTTGCCGGTGTTCAACACGGTACGTGAAGCCGTCGCAGCAACCGGTGCCGATGCCAGCATGATCTACGTGCCAGCGGCCTATGCACCTGCCGCTATTCTGGAAGCGGCGCAGGTGGGCATCAAGCTCATCGTGTGCATCACTGAAGGCATTCCGGTGCTGGATATGCTTAAGGTGAAATCAGCATTGCGCGCGTACGACACGCGTTTGATCGGGCCGAACTGTCCAGGCATCATTACTCCCGGTGCATGCAAGATCGGCATCATGCCGGGCGTGATTCACAAACCCGGCAGTGTGGGCATCGTGTCACGCTCCGGCACGCTCACTTACGAAGCCGTTTATCAAACGACGCTAAATGGGCTAGGTCAGAGCACTTGCATCGGCATCGGCGGTGACCCAATTCAGGGCATGGATTTTATCGAGTGTCTGGAATTATTTGAACAAGATGCGCAGACGCGCGGCATTATTTTAGTGGGTGAGATCGGTGGTGGCGCGGAGCAGGCGGCCGCGGAGTATATTAAGAGCCATGTTACCAAGCCGGTCGTTGCCTATATCGCAGGCATGACCGCGCCCGCAGGTAAGCGCATGGGGCACGCGGGCGCTATCATCAGCGGCAAGCAAGGCACGGCCAGCGCCAAGATGACTGCTCTGACCGCAGCGGGCGTGAGTATCGCCCATTCACCGGCGGATATGGGTGAGCGCATGCTTGAGTTACTGGCGAGCTAATCATGGCGGCCACACTTCGTGTCGCCTTGGCCCAGCTTAACCTACGGGTCGGTGATGTGCGCGGCAATGCCGCAAAACTCATCGTTGCAGCACGACAGGCGCGCGATGAACTCAAGGCTCACGTCATCGTTTTCCCTGAGCTGGCGCTGACCGGTTATCCCCCCGAAGATTTATTACTACGCGACGATTTCATTGCTCAGGTTGAACTGGGGCTGGAAGAACTCGCAGTGCTTACGCGCGGTATAGATGTGGTGGTAGGTTATCCCCACCGCGAAAAAGGTACGCTCTATAACGCAGCCGCTCTGTTGCGTGACGGCGCGGTCTTTGCCAATTACCATAAGCAGCATCTGCCTAACTACGGCGTGTTCGACGAAAAACGTTATTTCACCGCAGGCGCGGCCCCCTGCGTGGTGGATATCCAGGGTGTATCTGTGGCAATCACCATCTGCGAAGACATCTGGCTTGCGGGCCCGGCCCGGCAGGCAAAAGAAGCGGGTGCAAGTCTGATGCTTAATATCAACGCCTCGCCATTTCATACCGGCAAGGGCGGCGAGCGCGAGGAGCTGCTCAGGCAGCGCATCACCGAAAGCGGCATGCCTATTGTCTATGTGAATCTGGTGGGCGGGCAAGACGAACTGGTGTTCGATGGCGAGTCGCTGGTAGTAGATGCAGCAGGTCAAACTATATTGCGCGCACCTGCTTTCACTGAAGGACTTTATCCAATAGATTTCGACGCACGCGGCCACGTTGTTACAAGCGCAGGCCCCGTCACAATTCCCTTGGGCGAAGCAGAAAATATTTACGCTGCCTTAACTCTGGGCGTGCGCGATTACATTGAAAAGAATGGTTTTAGCGGCGTAGTGCTTGGACTTTCCGGCGGCATAGATTCAGCACTCACGCTGACTGTCGCCGTAGATGCATTAGGTGCGTCGCGTGTGCAGGCGGTGATGATGCCCTCCCGCTATACGTCTACCATGAGCCTGGAAGATGCTGCGAGCATGGCGCATGCTCTAAAAGTAAGCTACAGCATCATTCCCATCGAACCCGTTTTTAATGGTTTTTTAGAGAGCCTTAAAACGGAGTTTGCCGATACCCATCAGGATGCGACGGAGGAAAATATCCAGGCGCGTTGCCGTGGCGTAATACTCATGGCATTGGCCAATAAAAGACGTAAGATATTGCTCACTACGGGTAATAAGAGCGAGCTCGCAGTGGGCTACGCCACGCTGTACGGTGATATGGCTGGTGGGTTTGCACCTTTGAAGGACGTGCCCAAGACCTTGGTTTACCGCTTGGCCGAGTATCGCAATGGGCTTTCCCCCGTGATACCGCAGCGTATTATTGAGCGCGCGCCGTCGGCAGAACTGGCGCCAGATCAAAAAGACGAGGATAGCCTGCCGCCTTATGTGATGTTGGATCCGATTTTGGAGATGTACGTGGAGCAGGATAAACCTCTCGAGGTTATCGTGTCTGCCGGTTTTGACGAGCCGACGGTTAGGCGTGTGCTGGCGATGGTGGACCGTAATGAATACAAGCGCCGTCAGGCCCCGCCGGGGGTGCGCATCAGCCGCCGCGCATTTGGCCGCGATCGGCGCTATCCTATAACGAATGGGTTTAAGTGATATAAAAGGGAAGCCAATGAAAAAGCTTGAGGCAGTAATCAAACCGTTCAAACTGGACGATGTGCGCGAAGCGCTTTCAGAGATCGGCATTACCGGCATGACGGTGACCGAGGTCAAAGGTTTTGGCCGCCAAAAAGGGCACACCGAGCTTTACCGCGGCGCTGAATACGTGGTGGATTTTCTGCCCAAGATAAAAGTGGAGGTCGTGCTGAACGACGATCAGATCGAGCGCGCCATCGAGACCATTACCCAGGCGGCCCGCACCGGCAAGATCGGCGACGGCAAGATATTCGTGACTACTGTCGAGCATGTCGTGCGTATCCGCACTGGTGAACAGGATCGCGACGCAATCTAGTTTTACACTGTCATACAAAAGCGTAAACGAAGAGTCTAGGGGGAATCATGGGTGTATTCGGTTTTGTCGTGCTGGGCATCATCGGGTAGTGTCTCAGTTTGAAATAACTCCGTCTTAACATTCACATTAGCGTTATGGCATACTAAGGTATGCCTGACCGTTCGAAGATCAAACGCCCGCACGATATTAATCAACTAGCTAAATTAATTGTAGATATTTCTATTGGAGATATTGTATTGCAGCCTGAGACAGCTCGCACAAAAGCGAGCCGCAAAGGCGGTTTAAAGGGTGGCACGGCACGCGCAGCGAAATTATCAACGGAAGAGCGTTCGCAGATTGCTAAGAAGGCGGCCACGGCTCGCTGGAAATCGGTCAAAGCTAAATAGAAAGTGGTTCCAACTTTTCCAACAGGCTGATATGTATATCAGTTTTAGTTGGCGAGAATGAATAGAATCTCTTGGCCTCTATCGGGGTGTCAATTTCCCTCGCAATAATAAAGGTAGGTGGACTTTTAGTACGCGTCTGATCTGTCCCAAGAGTTAATTGAAGTAGTTGCGCTTTTCCCGTTTGTTCGTTCGCAATTGCAGAAGATACAGAATCAAAAAAATATGTAAATTCTGGATTGAGAAGCGCTGGTAGGCGTAAGAATTCCACATTTAGTTCGCTTGCATAGATTTTCTTAAATGGCAATTCAGAAGAGATCGGCAAACCGAATTCTTGGCTAACCCAAGAGATTACATCCTCTAAAAATTGATCGCCATCATCGGTAGATGATCGTGTTTCGACTACAATTCCGTCTCCGTGAATTGTCATGCTGAGAATTTCCACGTTACCATTCGTGCTTTTGAATGCACCATGTTCAAATTTCAAACTCTTGTCATCACCGGATACATCCGGTGATGTCCTAGCAAACATGTATCGAGCCTTGAGTAGTTCTACAGCCGGCAGCAAAAATATACCTTTTGGATTAAGAAAGTAAGTTGGCAAAAGCCAAATAGACTTGGCAGAACGGACTGCGTAAATTTTCATTGCCGGAGTTCTGACCTCTGTTGAGGTTGCGTATGAGGCAGCGAAAAGATTGACGTGCTATTGCGGCCTTGGTTTTCAGCAGATGGAAGACGGGCTGAAAGCGCTCGGTCTGTTTTTGTAGATTCCTGCGTAGAAGGGGCAAGGATTTTTTTTAGCAAATCACTATCGCCTCTCGTTTTATTGAACGTTTGTTTGGTTATTTGTATGGCCTTAAGGGAAATTAGAGAAAAAGCCGGCTCATATCCCATTCCGAGCGCCAAGTCGCTAAAGGTCTCAAGAGTCCAGTTTCCGGGGGCACCCAGCCAACGAGTTACCTGCTCTGGTTTGCGCCCTATTCTACGCGCCAGGTCTGCTCGACTAATTTTTCCATGCTGGGACAATCTTACAAACTCCTTAAGAATAAGTTCGTGTAGTTTATTGCTTAGTCTGGCACGAAAATAAGCCATCTTCCCCACTGGAATTGATTCGCCAGAGATGACTTCAGACAAGAAAGTTGTTTGTGAGATATTCATTGATATTATTTCCCATTAAAGGTTGATAGGTCGGAAATAGCTTTCGCCACTCTGATTTACATTCCTCCTTTGCATCGCGCCACTGGCGCGACCCTGGGCCTTTTAGGTTGGAACGTTCATGCCATGAAAGGGCTATGAATACATCCTTTTCAGAAAATCTACCAAATAACCGAATACCAGGTTTTGGATCGCGGCTGCGTATTTCCCATACTTCATCCCTGGGGGGATCCAATTGCTTCATATAGGAAGTTTTTCCTTTGTAGGGAGACGCTGCTATGGCTAGCAGTTGTCCTTCTATATATCGGTCAATATCCGCGCGTAAATACCCGCACCGTACTTCCAAAGATCGCTCACTCCAAGGACCTAACAACAAACTTTTAATTTCACTAGATACATAGATTTTTCGTACCACCAAACTTTTTGGCATAGCGGGATTTAAGAGAAACAGTCTTTCCTCCTTGACCCTGCGAGTTATTTCATCGTATATTGACATATAAGTCAACATCTATTCTTCTAGGCTACTAGCCTGTCAAAGAATAAACCATTCTAGGAGCGTACTCAAAACTTAAATAAACTGAAAATAATGCTTGTCTTAATCAGTTTAATCAAGCATAATATTCACATTGAATGTGGGGTTATGCCATGAATAGATTAAGCTTAAGCACTCGTGGACAAATGGTGGGCCTCCTCGTGGAGGGCAATAGTCTTCGAGCTGTGAGCCGATTGGCCGATGTAAGTATAAACACCGTAACCAAATTGCTGATTGATTTAGGAACAGCCTGTTCCGAGTTTCAGGACAAAGTCCTACGTGATCTTCCGTGCAAACGTGTCCAGTGTGATGAAATATGGTCGTTCTGTTATTCAAAGGAAAGGAATGTAGCACCCGAAGATAAAGGCATTCTCGGACACGGTGACGTATACACATGGACAGCCATTGATGCGGATACCAAACTGGCTATCTCTTGGCTGGTGGGGCGGCGTGATGCGTACTATGCAGAAGCCTTTATAGATGACCTTGCCTCGCGTCTGGCGGGACGGATTCAACTTACCTCGGATGGTCACGGCCCCTATATTGCCGCCATTGAAAAGGCGTTTGGTGGGGCTGTTGATTACGCTATGTTGGTAAAGATTTACGGTAATGAAGGGCAAACCAAGCAAGAGCAACGCCGTTACAGCCCTGCCGATGTGACGGGCGCAGATAAGCGCCGCATTAGTGGTAATCCTGATGTAGCCCACGTTTCAACCAGCTACGTTGAGCGTCAAAACCTTACGATGCGTATGTCTATGCGCCGCTTCACTCGCCTAACCAACGGATTCAGCAAGAAGATAGAGAACTTGGAACATGCTGTAGCGCTCCACTTCATGCACTACAACTTTTGCCGGATTCACAAGAGCCTTCGCGTTACCCCTGCTATGGAAGCAGGAATAGCGAAGCATGTATGGTCACTAGAAGAGATCGCAGGATTGGTAGACGTGGGGCAAAAACCTAAGAAACGTGGGTCTTACAAAATTAAAAATTCAAACTGAGACACTACCCATCATCGTGGTGACTATTGTCTATTTCATAATGCTTTACAATAGTCTGGTTTCGGTTAAACACAATGTGTCCAAGGCGTGGGCTGATATTGATGTGTTACTGAAGCAACGCCATGATGAGCTACCCAAGCTGGTGGAAACCTGCAAACAATATATGAAGTTTGAGCAGGAGACTCTGGAAAAGGTCATGCAGGCGCGCTCGCGTGTAGCTGCCGCGCGCGAAACGCAGGATATCGCTACACTGGGTCAGGCAGAAGGCATGCTGCGCAGCGTGGTGGGCAATCTGTTCGCAGTGGCTGAGGCTTATCCTGATCTCAAAACCAACCAAACCTTTCAGAATCTGCAATCACGCATCAGTGGCCTGGAAAACGCCATCGCCGATCGCCGCGAATTTTACAACGAGAGCGTTAATATCAATAACGTGCGCATCGAACAGTTTCCTGATGTCGTCGTGGCGCGCTTGTTTTACTTTAGTCCCTTCAAACTGCTCGAATTCTCAGCGGAAGAAAAGGGCGATGTCAATATCAAACAACTGTTCGGCTGACGTTCACTAACAACGCCGTCAACCGTCTGCGGCTCTAGTTATGTTCAAGTCCAATCCGATAGGTTTTGTGCTCAGCCTGTTGTTGTTAGGTGCCATCGTGTTCGGTAACCACGTAGCGCACCACTCTCAAGGCGCTGCCCAGTTTGGTTTTTTCTACTCTTGTCTGGCAAGCTTGGCCGGATTCTGGATGTGGCGTCACAGTTTACGATATACCCAGCTCATTGACGATATCCCTACCAGCAAGATCGTCAGCGCGCCACAGGGCTATGTAGAACTTGTAGGTGTGGCGCAAGCAGCGGACAACACGCCCTTCGTCATTGGCATCAACGGCCAAGACTGTCTTTGGCGGCGACTCGAGATAGTGGGGCACGAGGGTAGTGGCGGCGGAAGCGGGGCGTTGGTTGCCAAAGTTATTGATAGCTTGCGTAAGAGAGAGGAAAGCCGCACAGCTTTTGCGATAAAGGATGAAACCGGTACGGCCACCATTTTCCCTTACGAGGCCGAAATTATTTCCACCAGGAAGATTGTGAAGTATTCTGAGGGTACGGAGTACACAGAAGAATACATCGTGCCAGGTGAACCGTTATATGTCCTGGGAGGTTTTAGCACCTCTACCCCTGCCGAAGCACCGTTTGATCTCCTGAACGAAACACAAGCCCAGGTCAGTATTTGGCAAACTGATAAAAAAGCGATGCTGCAAGGTTTTGATAAAGACGGCAATGGCACGCTGGACATGGACGAATGGGAAACGATGCATAATGCCGCGCGAAAAATTGCCGAGCAAAAACACGCAGCGTTATTGGCCCAGCCGCAGGTGCACACCATCAGTAATCCGGGCAGTGGCCTGCGTTATC
>JAYTIZ010000002.1:0-7950 GCA_043731445.1 Gammaproteobacteria bacterium
TCGTCACCGTAGAACAACACATCATCGTCTGAGCGTACCAGACACTGCACATTTTTATCAGCGTACACTTTATTCAGGCTCGCCGTTATCTTGCGCGCCGCTTCTGCAAATGCAATGGGTGCGGCAAGCGCCGTGCGCCCGGATGTGGCAGCGCGCTGTAATTGGTAGTGCACGATCTGATTCATGCGCTCCACCTGTTCCTGTACAGTGTGCTGCAATACTTCTTTTTCCTGTTCGGCCTCCAGGCTACTACGCAGCACAGCGAGCGGAGTCTTCAGGCTATGTGCAAGATCATCCAGCGTGTGACGGTAACGCGTCAGATGCGCGCGCGCATGGCGGATCAGAGCATTGAGATTTTCGGTGAGCCCATGTAGCTCACGCGGATAGTGACCCACCAGCTCGCTTTGCCGCCCCATCTCGATCTCACCGAGATCAGCGGTTAGCTGGCGCAGCGGCGCAAGACTCCAGCGCAGGATGCTACCCTGCACCGCGAGCAGTAACAAGGCCGCACCGCCTAGCCATGTCCAGAGGCTAGACCGAAACTGCCCTACATCAGAATAAAAACCCGTCAGGTCTTCCGCCACACTGAACGTGTACTCACGCTGCGTGCTTTGGTTAGTTTCCCAACTTACGCCGAAACTTAAAGCTGAAAGCTCCGTGCCATCGGTAAGTTTAAGATTTTTAAAACGGCGCTGCCCTGCTGGGAGTTTATTATCAAAGGGAATGGCGATGCCTACTGCAGACGGTGAGCGCCATACTTGCACACCATCGGCACGCGTCACGACAGCATATAAACCTGAGTTAGGGGTGGAGAAGCGTGCCTCGGGTAACGTGTCGGGTGGATGCAGGTTCCCGCTGGTGTCTAAATCAACCGCTGCCAGCAGTGCGTAAATGCTACCTTGCAGTCGGTCATGTTGGGCAGCCTCGGCACTGTTTTGAAAAGCGCGATCCAGCACCAGTCCAGTGAGTCCCAGAAAAGCGGCCAGCACGAGGCTCGCGGCAAGCAGCAGGCGCGTATTTAAGGAGAGCATTAGCTGAGCTTAGCCGAAGAAGCGCGTAAGCGCCAAGCAAGATGTTCAAAAATTAACGGGGAGATGCCGCGAATACAAACCGATATTTTTTGTGAAACGAGAAAGATCGCTAATTAAACCGCCACACGGTCCAGGGTAAGTCGATACCCCCTGCCGCGTAGAGTTTCTATTGGATGGAACTCGTTTTGCGGATCCAGCTTGCGACGCAAGCGCCCGACGAATACTTCAATGACGTTGCTGTCGCGGTCGTAATCCTGTTCGTAAAGATGGTCGGTCAGCTCCGTCTTGGACACCAGTTGCCCGGAGTGCAGCATGAGGTATTCGAGGATTTTGTATTCATAGGCAGTCAGTTCCACGGACTGGTCGTTGACACTGACCGCCTGCGAAGTGGTGTTGAGTTCAACCGGCCCACAGCGCAATACGGGTTGCGACCAACCGGCTGCGCGTCGCACCAGGGCATTGATGCGTGCCAGGAGTTCTTCCATGTGAAAGGGTTTGATGAGGTAGTCGTCTGCGCCAGCCTCCAGCCCTTCCACTTTTTCCTGCCAGCGCCCGCGCGCGGTGAGGATCAACACGGGAAAACTTTTATGGTCAGTGCGCAGACGACGAATCACTTCGATACCGGATAACTTGGGCAGACCAAGGTCTACCACGGCAACGTCAAAGGGATATTCGCGGCCCTGATAAAGCCCTTCTTCGCCGTCCGCAGCGCCTTCCGCAGCATAACCTTCGGCGCGCAGCCGTGTGAGAAGCTGGTCACGCAGGGGCGCCTCGTCTTCAATAACGAGCACACGCATTAGCGCGGTAGCCTGGAATCGAACAGATTACTCATCGCTCACCGTCTACGGTGATAACGCGCACCCGGCCATTAGGGGTTAATACTTTCACGCGGTAACTCCGGTCACCACCGCGTTCGTCCACGTCGGCGGACAACACACGTCCGCCGGTATCGCGCTGTACCTGGCCCACTGCGCGATCGAGGCCGCGGTTATCCCGGTCGTGCATTTCCCGCTCCGAACCATCCGGCCCGTCATGCGGCTGCTTGGCTTGAGCAGGCAGCGCTACGCAGCCGATTAATAAGGCCAGCAATGCGATATGTGTTTTGACGATCATGGTGCGATCTCCCGCGTCACTCCGAGCTAGAATCTACGCGCATCATAGTTGGCGCTGGACGCGCCATCAGCAGGGCTCACAGACACCTTGACACGTAGCGTGTTGCCCGGATCAGCATCCGTGTGCGTCACGTAGTTGTGTCCCCTGTACCGGTAGGTCACATCGTAACCTGCACTATGACGTTGCTCATAATAATTGTCCACCTCACGGCAGCGTTCACGCGTGGTGTTATAAGCGTAATCGTCATGCCGGCTTACATCATTGCCGATGGATGCACCCAAGGCCAGCCCGGCGATCGTGGCAATGCTCCTGCCGCTCCCGTGGCCGAACCGATTACCGATAGCGCCACCTACAATGCCGCCTACGATAGGGCCAGTGTAAGAACGGTTACCGTCGCGGTATTCAGTGACCTGCTCATCCCAGCATTCATGTCGCGGGGAATTTACGCGCTCGGTGGTGTACACAGGCTCAGTGTGGATGACGTTGGCGTAATCAAAATAGCCATCGTCGGCATAATCGTCGTCCTGTGCGAAGGCGAACGGAGAGGCCGCCGTCGTGAGTAGGGCGATGCCTAGAACAAAGCCAGGTTGTTTCATGATTGTCGCTCCTTTCAGTAGTTCGTTAATAAGCAGCTTGGTTAGGTGCCCGAAAGTCAGGGGCACCTCTACCAAGTGATTGCCAGATTAAACTCATCAGGCTGAACCCTTCCTGAACAAGGTGGCAAAATAAAAAACAGTTTTTTAATTTTCTGAAAATATAATAATACATTGATTTATAAAGATAAATTAGATTAGCGTGTAAGGGCAGAGCTCAAAACAGGTGATATCGGTAAGCGATTATGAGCAGTTATTTATAAATACTATTGACAATCATTCCCATTTATATTTATATAGACATGTCAGAAGTTGTTCGGGGTACTCCGCCCCACCCTCTACAAGGAAATTGCTCAATGTACGTGTGTCTCTGCCATGCAGTCACTGATAAGCGCATTCATCGCGCCGTCCAAGAGGGCGCGTGTAGCATGCGCCAACTGCGTGATGAGCTCCAGGTGACCACGCAATGCGGGCGCTGTGCGACCTGCGTCAAAGATTGTCTCCAACAGGCCTTGGCGGACCACATACCCCAGCAACATACAACTCATCGGTTAATGCGAGTACAGCCGACTCTTGAAGCCTGTCTGTAAACCCCAGCCATACTTCTAATCCCAGACTTCCAACAGCCGCGCCCACTAAGTGTTACCCGACTTAATAGTCTGATTGTTGGTGATGCTAGTTTGCTTTACCATGCCTAAAAGGGCATTAAGGAGATTCACTCATGCAAGGCGACAAAAAAATCATCGCGTATCTCAACCAGGTGCTTACGTATGAGTTGACCGCTATCAATCAGTACTTCACGCACTACAAAATGCGCGAGAACTGGGGCTTCAAGAAATTGGCGGCGGAAACACGCGCGGAAAGCATGGAAGAGATGAAGCATGCCGAACGCGTGATGGATCGCATCCTTTTTCTGGAGGGTGTGCCGAATCTACAAGACCTCAACAAACTCGGCATCGGTGAAACGGTGGAAGAGCAAATGAAGCTGGATCTGGCTTTGGAAGCACACGATGCACCGCTGCTACGTGAAGCTGTTCAATACTGCCGCAGCAAGGGCGACGATGTCACCAAAGATTTGTTACAGGAATTGCTGGAAGATACGGAAGAACACATTCACCACTTGGAAACCCAAATGGAACTCATCGAAAAGGTCGGCATTCACAACTATCTGCAATCACAAATATAAAACCCCTTAGATCAGGTAAGGGGTTTTATTTTATAAACAGATAATCAGCACGTCGGCCCTACTTTGCTGGAAATAATAGATACGAGCCAAGCGAGCATCAAAACCGTGCCCGCGACACCAAACATTATCCAGGTAAGATCCATAGCTTTAACTCCCCAAGTAAATTCCAGTAAAGTGTAGCACAGTCCCAGAAGCTGCCTAGCCAAGCAGCTAAATATTTTATACGCTGTAGAACAATACTTTACGGCATAGCCCCTGACTCTGGCAGCTTGCCTCCCATCTTTTGGTAAGCCTGGTTAGCGTACGAATTCAGCGGGTGGCAAGAAGAAGGTCTGCTTTTTCAGGTGGGCAAATAACAATACTTCCGTAAGAACACGTGCTAACGAATTTGCCGAGGATGGCTTGTCTTCGCGTTAACACCTTCTTAAGAACTCTTCGCCAACCCGATGCTATGCTCTTCGCATGATTGTTGAGAATGGAATAAGTAAGCCAACCCGAAAAGAGGTTTTCAAATAGCCCATAGTCTAAAAACTCCTGCCGAGTAACCGCATTATTCCATTCAAGGAATACAATCGGCCTGCATCGCAAGATGGTGTCGCGTAAACCAGACAACGCTCGAGCCTCATAGCCCTCAACATCCACTTTGATCAGATCAACGCGGTTTAATCCAAGCATTGCAACGACTTCATCGCCGTTTCTTAACCCAACCTCCACAGCCCGACTATTCGTGCGGGCTAGATCCGACACGAACGTAGCAGCCCCTGCGCCCACCCCCGGGGCAACATGAAGGATGGCACGGCCGTTGCGATCAGAAAGACCGAATGGATGGCAGGTCACATTAGCCAGTTTATTGATAGCGATGTTGTCGGTCAATCTAATGCCCAAAGCTATCTGTGGTTCAAAAGCATGAACGTGGCTACAGTAGTGAGCCATCACTACCGCATGATTTCCGATGTTAGCTCCTACATCCAGGGCGATGGGCAACTTGATTTTTGAAAGCACGCGCTCAATATAGAATAGCTCTTGCCAACCGAAACACCCATGGCGTTTGAATCCCCCGGAAGTATCCTTGCCGACAATCAATTTTTGACCAAGGTGATTAGTTACAACTTTTTCAACGTGTAAAAGAGAAATACTCAAGATTGATTTCCGAACAAGGGAATTTCTGCAGAATACCTACGCATTGTCATTGAACAACCGGCATTATTCGCTAACATCCGTAACCTCCAAGTACCAGCCAAAAAATACCAACAAACTCTGCTACGGTGCGATGGAGCATTGACATTGGGCTTCTCCTTAAAAGAGGTAATTCACGCCAAGCTCTTACCATTACATTCCTTACTCCTAGAGAAGAGACCTCGGGCGCGGAACGCCGACAAAGTCCAAAGTCCGCTGTGGTGATTGCCCTGCTTGGCCCGATAGTTAGAATCTATAGTTTACCGGGCGCCGATAAGTGTACTTTTGACCAATAAATTACCAGCCTTTGTGATGGCGCGTATAGGTATGACCTTTCGATCTTATAAAAAACAAGTGACCGCGTATCAATAGCGTAATTACGCCTAAGCCAGTCTTTGAACATCTTATTTTCACAATCAGGCGTTTCACACATAATAATACCGTTACTTGATGTTGGGCCCAAATTAATTAAATAGGTAGGCACATGAATTTGCGATTTCTTGAAGAACAGCCTTGAGTTTCCCCCAAGAAGATTTGTCTCTGCCAGAATAAAAGCAGGGCTATCTGACGCGTCTGATATGGTCTTCATTAAAATCGGATATGGCATATTTGGTTGAATATATCTATTGAATTTCTCTGCAAAGATTGTCCGAACTGGAAGGGCGATCGAGACAGCAATTGCAAACGCAACACCTAGACCAACATACCAAGCTGTTGATTTAGAACGTGTTGGAATTGCAAACAGCGCAACAGTAACCGGCACATGAAACAGTAGCGGCTGATACCACCTGTCATTTACTTGCTGTGCGCCCGTAATTATAACGAACACCGTAACGATGATTATCGTTGCAGCAAGCAAGCTGATTAAAAATTTCCCATCATTCGTCTTGGCTACCTGCATAACGTTAAATTTTGATGTGGATGAAATCGGAATAATAGCGAAAATCCATAGCGGGGTAATAAATGCAATGGCTGAAACTGCTGCATGAGAAAGTCCAGAAAAAAGGTTGCCTGTGCCGATTTTAAGTTTGTAAATACTACTGGCTACAATTTCGTAATTACAAACCGCCCATGCAATATGCGGTGCAGCGATAATTAACGCAACAAACAGTGCCATGAAAGCACGTCGGTTGGACAGTGCTAGCCTATACTGCGGTACGATCAACACAGCGAAAATCAACGCGGCCAGGAAAATAGAATAATTGTATTTACTTATTAAGCCTAGCCCCATCAATAGGCCTAGGGCAATATAATCTTTCGTCATTTTGTTTCGCTGAGTTCTTACAACCTGAAGTAGCGTTGCAGCAGCAATGGTTGTTGCCAAAACAGAGTGTGTCAAATCTCTTTGAGATTCCCATATCAACTGAGGTATGAAAACAAGCCCGGCCACGACGATGAGATGCTGACGTATTGTGAAGTTCATCTGAGCGCCAAGTGCTATCAATGACCCCACCAGAAGGCTCAATAACAGGACTTTCAGCCCCAATAGGGGCGCAAGTCCTGGACCAGTCAAGGAAAATATGGTGTTTACGATATAAGTATAGAGGGGTGGTTGCGCGCCATAGCCAAACTGAAATGATTGGCTCAGGATTAATTGTTCTGCCTGATCCAAGTTGACTGTTTGTGAAACAGAAAACTGTGTAAATGCATTAAGAGAAAAATAAGCAAAAAAGATCCCCCATAAACACAAGAGATGTTTAGACTTACTCGTTCCCGCACTGCGCAGCATAGTTACCGGCTCAAATTTGGTGAGGGGATAAAATCTAACGTGGCGGCAAATTGAGCATGGACATTGGTTTTCTCCTTTTGCTTTGTAAGAAAGTGAATCTAATGAGGCGCGAGTTGAGCCACACCCCAGATCAAGAGAGATATGCGTAGCGTATCGGAATTCGGCCGTGGGCGGTAGCCGCGGAGCGCTGTCGGCTTGTGAATTAACGGGCCTGTGTTGAGGTGTCAGGGTACAAGGGCTCTATTACGGGCATGAAAATTACAAAGGGGGGGCGTTAACAGACTTGCGAATTCCAATTTCGAACCATTTCGATAAATGTGCCAGCAACTCGAAATCATTTTCACCATGAAGCTCTCCAACAATCCAACATACGCGAGTGATGACTTCTTCCGGTAGAGCCATAAGGATTAAGTATTCGGCACCCTCTGTATCCACCTTAATTAGATCTGGGATAACGTCCGTTTCGTGCATGAAGTCGTTGATGTTGCGACATGTGACGGAAACACGATTACATTCGGCTGTCGCCCCGCGCTGGTAGATCGAATAGCCTCCAAGGTTATGGCAGTCGGGAGATTCGATTAGCTGAAGAGTTTCATTGCTTGATCCCAGAGCGATATTGAAGCCTTGGACATTTGGGTAGGGCGCAATGTTTTTCTCAAGCAACGCGAAGTTGGATGGAATGGGCTCAAACGAAAAGACTCTCGCTGTAGGATAGGTTCGGGCAAAGTACAGCGCGGCGCAGCCGATGTTGCCACCAATATCGAAGATGATGCTGGGTTGAAGTGGGCGAGGGATGAAATATTCTGCCTTGTTACCCTTCTTGAGTAAAATGCTATGTGTAACACCTATGTCGCCTGTTCCGACACGATAAAACACCGGACGTGCATTCCATTGAATGGAGGTAATTTCAGGTGACTTTAGGTGGTTCTTATGTCGGCTGTTAAGGGCAAAGCGTAACGAGCCTGACCGCGCCCACAATTTCAATTCTTTCCTGGTAAGCATAGTTCCTTCCTGATGTGAGGGAACATGGGCTGGTCCTAAAGTAAACGGGGTCAGGTCTTGATATTACCCCCCTTATCGTTCTATCGTTCGCCCTTTCGACCGACCACCGACCACCGACCA
>JAYTIZ010000003.1:0-13160 GCA_043731445.1 Gammaproteobacteria bacterium
GCCAACACCGCCGTAAATAAATAGCGGGTTGTAGGCGCTGCCCAAAATATTAGTTTGGAAATTAGCACTGAAACGGCAGTCTTGCCTCCTAAATCAGCCACGAAAGACTCTACTGTTGTCGCCGAAATCGCCAAGCTAAATCATAGCTCTACTGCTACACAACCCACGCGGCCTGCGAACCGTCTTAACCCCGAATTCACTTTTGAAAGTTTTGTTGCTGGTAAATCTAACCAGCTCGCTCACGCAGCCTCGTTACAGGTGGCGCAAAATATGGGCAGCGCCTACAACCCGCTATTTATTTACGGCGGTGTTGGCTTGGGTAAAACACACTTGCTACACGCTATTGGCAACAGTGTTAAGCAACAAAGGCCGGATGCCAACGTTGTGTATCTACACGCTGAGCGTTTCGTCGCAGACATGGTGACGGCCCTGCAACATAACACTATCAGTGCATTCAAACAGTATTATCGCGGGGTAGATGCTCTGCTGATTGACGACATCCAGTTTTTTGCGGGCAAAGAGCGTACTCAAGAGGAGTTCTTCCATACTTTCAATACCTTACTGGATGGACAACACCAAATTATCCTCACCTGTGACCGTTACCCGAAAGAGGTGCCTGGCCTGGATGAGCGATTAAGTTCACGTTTTGGTTGGGGCTTAACGGTGGTTGTGGAGCCCCCGGAGTTGGAAACTCGTGTTGCCATCCTGTTAAGCAAAGCTGAGCATGTCGGTATTAATTTGCCTATGGAGGTGACCTTTTTTATTGCGCGGCGGTTTTCCTCTAATATTCGGGAGTTAGAGGGAGCTTTCCGTCGTGTGACAGCAAACGCACGCTTCTCTGGCCGGGTGATTACCTTGGACCTTACGAAAGAGGCACTCAAAGACTTATTGAGCCTGCAGGATAAACAGGTGAGTATGGAAAATATCCAAAAAACGGTCGCTGAGTATTACAAAATACGTGTCTCTGACTTACTCTCGGTACGGCGCACACGTTCTCTCGCGCGCCCACGACAGCTTGCTATGGCGCTGGCCAAAGAGCTAACAAACCACAGTCTCCCTGAGATTGGCGCAGCGTTTGGCAATCGTGACCACACAACAGTGTTGCACGCTTGCCGGAAGGTTGTTGAGTTACGTGGCCTGGATAGTCGCCTGAATGAAGATTATTCTATTTTGACAAGAACGCTAACTACATAAGGGTTTCCTGTGGATATTTCCAGGTTAAACCAGGCACAGCTATTTCATTCACATGTTATCCACAGGTATCTGTGCTTCTAAAACAGGTTTATACAGATAACTATTAAGTAACTAACTATTTGTTTATAAATATATTTTTACAATAACTAGAGAAATGTGAAGAGCCTAATAATAGTTGTAATAGACTATATAAAACCTAACTTCTAAGGAACTAACAAATGAAGTTCGTCATTCAACGTGAAACCTTTCTACGTTCGCTACAGCTTGTCTGCGGTGTCGTTGAGCGTAGACAAAGTCTACCAATATTATCCAATTTATTACTCAAGGTAAGTCCAGAGCAGCTGTCACTTACTGCTACCGATCTGGAAATTGAGATTGTGGCTAATCTCCCGCTTACGGGTAAGGTCGAAGCTGGAGAGGTTACCGTCCCGGCACGTAAGCTTTTAGATATCTGCCGGTCTTTACCCGATCAAGCGCCTATTGAGTTCTCTCTGCAAAAAACACGGGCGACCTTACGCTCAGGGAAAAGCCGCTTTACGCTCAGCACTCTTTCGGCCAGTGAATACCCCAATATTGATAGCATTAGTGGCTTAGTCACGTTTACTATCTCCCAGAAAGAGCTAAAGAGAGCCATTGATTCTACCCAATTTGCGATGGCTCATCAGGATGTCCGCTATTATTTGAACGGGTTAATGATCGAACTGTCTCAACATACCCTGAGGGCCGTAGCGACAGATGGGCATCGTCTAGCATGCTGTGAACTTACCTTGGCTGCGGATCTGGGCGAGGCAAGACAGGCCATTATTCCTCGCAAAGCAGTGTTGGAGATAGCCCGCCTGCTAACGGACTCTGATCAGACTATTGAAGTGCAGCTTGGGGCAAACCATGTCCAGCTTGTTACCAGTGAAATGGTGCTCACTTCTAAGCTTGTAGATGGCCGCTTTCCGGATTATCAGAATGTACTACCCAAGGGCGGTGACAAACATGTTGAAGCAGATAGACAGGTGCTTCGACAGGCGCTTAGCCGTGCCTCACTCCTTTCCAATGAAAAATACCGCAGCATCCGTTTGCATCTGACACCAGATACCCTCCAGTTGCATGCCCACAACCCAGAGCAGGAAGAAGCAGAAGAAGAAATAGCCGTGGGTTACAAAGGCCCAGAACTGGAGGTGGGGTTTAATGCCAACTATTTACTAGATGCACTCGCCGCAATCCCCGAAGACAAGGTGCAGCTTATTCTGAGCGACGCCAGCAGCAGCTGTCTGATCCAAGCAAGAGAAGACTGTAAGTACGTAATTATGCCCATGCGCCTCTAGCCCAGAAGGGCATCTACAGGGTTATATTGGACATTGTTCCACGTGGAACATAATCGCTAAAAAGGGTATACTTACGCATGAGTGACATCCCCACCTACGATTCAAGCAATATTAAGGTTTTGAAGGGCTTAGACGCTGTCCGCAAGCGCCCAGGCATGTACATTGGCGACACTGATGACGGCACAGGCCTGCACCACATGGTGTTTGAGGTAGTCGACAATGCCATAGACGAAACTCTGGCAGGCTACTGCACAGAGATCACGGTTACCATCCATGGTGACGAAACCATCACGGTGACAGACAATGGCCGTGGCATCCCGGTGGATATACATGCCGAAGAGGGCCGCTCGGCAGCAGAAGTCATTATGACCGTGTTGCACGCGGGTGGAAAGTTCGACGATAACTCATACAAGGTCTCGGGTGGTTTGCATGGCGTCGGCGTCTCGGTAGTTAATGCCCTGTCCGAATACCTGCGCCTGACGGTTTACCGTGAGGGCAAGATCCACCATCAGGAATACCGGATGGGTGAGCCCGTCGCGCCACTCGCGGTGATTGGCAGCACCGATCAAACGGGGACAGAAGTACACTTCCGCCCCAGCGCCGCGACCTTTACCAACATCAACTTTCATTACGACATCCTCGCCCAGCGGTTGAGAGAGCTCTCGTTCCTGAACCCCGGCGTACGCATCAAGCTGAGCGACGAGCGCACGGAAAAAAGCGACTTGTTCGAATATCTGGGCGGTATCCGTGCCTTTGTCGAGCACCTTAACAGAAACAAAAATCCTATACATAACAATGTGTTATATATAAATTCGCAGAAAGATGGCATTACTGTAGAGGTCGCCATGCAGTGGAACGATTCCTACCAGGAAAACATGTACTGCTTCACGAATAACATTCCACAGCGCGACGGCGGTACACACCTGGCCGGTCTGCGCGCCGCGATGACACGCACCCTCAACAACTACATTGAAAGCACGGGCATCGCCAAAAAAGCTAAAATCGCCACCGTAGGTGATGATGCCCGTGAAGGCTTGACAGCCATTCTCTCTGTCAAAGTGCCTGACCCGAAGTTTTCTTCGCAGACCAAGGACAAATTGGTTTCATCCGAGGTCAAGGCCGTAGTTGAATCGGTGGTTGCGCAAAAGGTCGAAGAATTTCTGCTGGAAAATCCTACTGAAGCCAAAGCCATCACCAATAAAATTATTGAGGCCGCATGCGCACGCGAAGCGGCACGCAAAGCCCGTGAGATCACGCGCCGCAAAGGTGCTCTGGATACTGCCGGGCTGCCGGGCAAACTAGCTGACTGTCAGGAAAAAGATCCTGCCTTGTCTGAACTCTTTCTGGTCGAGGGCGATTCTGCTGGTGGCTCAGCCAAGCAAGGGCGTGACCGCAAGTACCAGGCCATTTTGCCCTTGAAAGGTAAAATATTAAATGTCGAGAAGGCGCGCTTTGACAAGGTGCTTTCATCTGAAGAGATCGCGATATTGCTTACCGCCCTGGGCTGTGGTGTGGGACGCGAGGAATACAATCCGGATAAGCTGCGCTATCACCGCATCATCATCATGACCGACGCCGATGTAGACGGTTCGCATATCCGCACCCTCTTGCTCACCTTGTTCTACCGTCAGTTGCCAGAGCTCATCGAGCGCGGCCATATTTATATCGCCCAGCCACCGCTGTATAAAATTAAGCGCGGTAAGCAGGAGCGCTATATAAAAGATGATGCTGAATTAAACAGCGATCTTATCCAGTCGGCCTTGGAAAACGCCACCCTGCATGTCGGTAAAAATGCTTCGGCTCTCACTGGCACTTCACTGGCGAGCATTGCACAGAGCTATGGAACAGTGATGTCCACGATCAAGCGTCTGGAGCGACGCTTCGATGCGGCGGTATTGGAAAAAATTATCTACATGCCGCAGCTCAGCACGCAGGAGCTTGCCGATAAACCAAAAGCGCTGGCCTGGTTTGAGGAACTGGAGAAGCGTCTTAACGGTGACGAAACGAGCGCAATACGTTACCAGATCAGCGTGGAACAAGACGACGAAAACGGCAGCTGCTACGCCAAGGTGAATACCATTACCCACGGCAACAGCAACCAACGTATTCTGACCAGCGACTTTTTCAACTCCGGCGAATACCGGAGCATCGTAGCGCTGGGACAGCAGCTCGATGGCCTGTTAAGCGAAGGCGCCTATGTACAGCGCGGCGAACGCAGTCAGGAAGTGTATAGCTTTAAGCAGGCGCTGACGTGGTTGATGGAAGAGGCCAAGCGCGGTTTACACATTCAGCGCTACAAAGGATTGGGCGAGATGAATCCTGAGCAGTTGTGGGAAACAACCATGAACGCGAAGATGCGTCGCCTGCTGCGCGTGCGTATTGAAGATGCTATCGCCACCGATGAGATATTCACCACGCTGATGGGCGATCAGGTAGAGCCACGCCGCGCCTTTATTGAGACGAACGCACTGGCTGTGGCTAATCTGGACATCTAGCTTTCATGAAAGCGCGCGACCTGTTCATTGGAATTTTCGTCGTCGCGCTGGTCGCTGTTTTAGGTTGGGTATGGTTGATGCCAACCGGGTTGCAACGCGCACCCGCGCTCCAGCTCAGCACGATTGACGGACGCAATATCAATCTGGCTGATTTACATGGCCGGCCAGTACTGGTTACGTTCTGGGCGACCAGTTGTCCGGGCTGCATAGAAGAAATGCCACACTTCAGCAAGCTTTACCGCGACCTGTCACCCAAAGGTTTGGAGATCATCGGTGTTGCCGTGGACTATGATCCCCTGCCCGACGTTATCGCCCTAACGCAGCATCGCCAGCTTCCTTACCCCATCGTGCACGATACCCAAGCTCAGGCAGCCCAGGCTTTCGGTGATGTGCGTCTGGTACCTACCAGCTTTCTGATCGCCCCCGACGGACACATCGTCCAGCAAACCGTCGGTGAGATCGATATGGCCGCGTTGCGCAAAAAGATAGAAGCCATGCTGTTGAAAGGATAGGGCG
The DNA here is from genome assembly GCA_043731445.1 of Gammaproteobacteria bacterium. GTDB lineage: Bacteria > Pseudomonadota > Gammaproteobacteria > SURF-13 > SURF-13 > JAYTIZ01. The sequence goes on from JAYTIZ010000003.1 coordinate 5,522, forward strand.
CGCCTGTGCCCTGGGTCAAAGCCTTTCACATTATTGCGATGGTCACCTGGTTTGCAGGGCTGTTTTATCTACCCAGACTATTCGTTTACCACGCCATGAGCACAGACCAGACCAGCTTGGAGCGTTTTAAAATCATGGAGCGCAAACTTTATTACGGCATCATGACGCCTGGGGCAGTGCTCACGATTGGGTTGGGAATCTGGATGCTCTGGGTGTACGCCTGGCAGGCTTACTCAGCAACTATTTGGCTAGATACAAAATTGGTGTTGGTCGCTTTACTCATTTTCTATCATATCTATTGTGGAAAGCTGTTACTTGATTTTAAATATGAGCGTAATCGCCACGGCCATGTTTTTTACCGCTGGCTCAACGAGTTACCGGTGCTGGTGCTGATCACTATCGTAGTTCTTACCGTCGTAAAACCCTTCTAGTCCTCAGATTTCGTTGCACTCCATCCAGGCTACGCTTGCTAACTCACGTATAATCGCGGCTCGATTCCTAACAAACTGACTCGCCATGAAAATCGCCGCCTCTGCCATTCGTCCCAATACCCTCATCGCCTATCAGGGCAAGCTCTGGCGGGTTTACAAAGTCGAACACGTCAAACCCGGCAAGGGTGGCGCGTTTGCCCAGGTCGAGATGAAGGACATCGAGATCGGCACCAAGCTCAACGAACGCTTTCGCGCCGAAGACAAGGTCGATGAGATCGGGCTGGAAAGTCGCAAGATGCAGTATCTGTACGACGAGGGTAGCTCGGTCGTGTTCATGGACAACGATAACTATGAACAACTGAGCGTAGACCGCGATTTCCTGGAAGACAAGATCGGCTACCTGTTACCTAACACCGAAGTACAGGCCAAGCTCTACAACGACAAACTACTGGCGATTGAGCTGCCCTCTAATGTGGTGCTTGAAGTTGTCGAAGCCGACCCGGTAATCAAAGGCCAGAGCGCGACCAGCTCCTACAAACCCGCCAAACTGGAAACCGGCATGAGCATCTTAGTCCCGCAATTCATCGGCGTCGGCGACCGCATCAGGATCAACACCGGCAGCGGGGAATATGTCGAACGAGCTTAACTGTTGGCAGCCTGCAGGGCACAATAACCCAAGGCTATTGCGCCGCGTATCAGTCCGCGTAACCCCTCTCCTAATCGCCGTCATTCCGAGCCTCAACCGGATCCAGAGGTTGGCTTCATGCGTATTAAAATCGCGCTCATCACGTAGCGCGTGTTCCCAGAAACGGTGTTGCTAGATACCGCGTTCATGTTTCACGATACGCCGTTGGCTTAGATGTTCCCCTGTGGGCAGGCGTCTTGAAAATCCCGCTTCAACTAATCGCCAGCGGGTGGAAAATAGATATCGTACTATAAACGATAATTGATCTCATATAGATTTATATGTATATTACGCCCACAACTCAAATATCAGGAGACATTGGCGTGAATACAATACCGTTTCAAAAGAAGGCGCTGGTTGGAATAATGGCCGGTTTGGGACTGACATTTGCATTGGTAGTACCCGCACAGGCTGCGGTAAAGCCACCCACTCCGGAAGAGATGTGGGCGATTATCCAGGCACAACAAAAAGAAATTGAGGCGCTCAAAACAGAGCAGAAGACGACCAAACAGAAAGTAGAAACAACCGATCAAAAAGTGGAAGCTACCAGCAAGTCTGTTGAACAAGCAGCGCAAGCTGTCGAACAGGCTACCCAAAAAACGGCCAGCCGCTCATCATGGGCCGATAAAACAAAGATCGGTGGGTATGGTGAGATACATTACAACAACATAAACCTCGATTCGGGGGGCAATTTTAACCAAATCAACTTTAGCCGCTTTGTGTTGCTTTTCGGACATGAATTCACCGACAAAATACGTTTTTTCTCGGAACTCGAGGTTGAGAATGCGGTGGTAAGTTCAGACTCGGGTGACCCGGGCGAGGTGGAGGTTGAGCAGGGCTACGTGGATTTTGACATCAATAGTTACGCCACTGCCCGCGCTGGTTTATTTCTTGTTCCCGTGGGTATTCTGAACGAAACTCACGAACCAACGACTTTTTATGGTGTGGAGCGCAATATTGTTGAAGCCCAGATTATCCCGACTACGTGGCGCGAAGGCGGTGCTGGGGTACGCGGACAGTTTGGTAGCGGTTGGAGTTACGATGCCGCCTTTACGTCCGGGCTTAAGGTGCCTACCGATGCTGGGAATAGTGATGCCTTTCGAATCCGCAGAGGCCGTCAGGAGCTTGCAGAGGCCGTTGCCAACGATCCTGCCTACACAGGCCGTCTTAAATGGACGGGCATACCTGGTGTAGAGCTGGCGGCTACCTTTCAGTATCAGAATGATCTGACGCAAGGCGTTGGCCCGGCGGGAACATCATCCAGTGCCACCTTATTCGAAACCCATGCGGTAGTGAACAAAGGCCCGTTTGGTCTGAGAGCCTTGTACGCCAGATGGGATTTGAATGGTGATAGTGCCAACTTTGCTACGGGAGCAGATGGTGCTGGCCGTGATCAGCAGACGGGTTGGTATATTGAGCCATCCTTTAAAATCACGCCGAAGATCGGCATCTTTGCGCGCTATAGTGAGGCAGATAACCGTGCCGGATCAAACGGCCCGTCGGACAGCAAGCTCAAGCAGGCGAATGCCGGATTTAATTACTGGCCATACGAAGATGTGGTGTTGAAGTTCGACTACCAAAACCAGAGTGGCGGTGAAGGTGGCGGGCTCGAACCAGGGGATGGTTTCAACCTGGGCATCGGTTACCAGTTTTAGGATGTTGTGTTGGGGGCAAGGACGCCCCCGTTTTTTACGCTATACTTCGCGGCTTTTAATCTTGTAAGCTGTGCAAAGAATATGACTACGCTGCGTTACCTTCTGCTTTGCCTTTGCCTGTTGTTTCCTGCTGTGGGGTCGTCCGACACTTTTCAGGAACCTGAGGAATTTGTCAGCGAAGTATTCGCCGGCAACCCACCCAAACCTACCGTGCTGTGGATTACCGATGCGATCAGGCCGGGCATCGAACAAATCATGGGCCGCGATTTAGGTGTACTGCGTTTGCGTTATTGGGGCGAGCCCGGACGCACTGTCTGGATACTGGAGGAAACTGGCAAAGAACAACCCATCACGACAGGTATTGTGGTGGTTCACAACAAAGTCGAACTTGTGAAAGTACTGATCTACCGCGAAAGCCGCGGTTTTGAGGTGCGCCAAGCCTTTTTCACCGACCAATTCAAAGGTGCTGGCTTAAAAGAAGATCAGGAGCTGGATCACACGATTGATGGCATCTCCGGCGCCACGCTTTCTACGCGTGCGCTGACCAAGCTCGCACGGCTAGCACTTTATCTCCACCAGCATAGCGAGTTCACCGATGTCCCCGGCTAAGCGCCACCATTTTTTTCTCGCCATACGCCACTGGCATCGGCGCATCGGTTTGGTTGCTGCGCTGTTTGCGGTTTTGCTGGCGGTGACCGGCATCATGCTTAACCACACCGAAAATTTGAAGCTGGACTCCAGGCATGTGCACTCCACAATGCTGCTGGATTGGTACGGCATCAAGGCACCAGTCCAGTCTCTAAGTTATGTCGCGGGGGAGCATTGGATCAGCCAACTGGGCGACAGGTTATATTTTGATAAGCGCGAACTTCCCCATAAAACGGGGCGCTTGGTGGGCGTCGTTGCGCTGCAAGACAGAATCATCGTGGCGGTGGGCAGCAATATATTGCTGCTTACGGTAGCGGGTGATCTGCTTGAAACAGTGAGCGGTGCGGAAGGCGTACCGGCGGGAATACGTGACATCGGTGTCAAGGATACCGGCCTGGTGGTACGGGCCAGCCACGGTGACTATCTGTCGGACAAAGACGCACTGGATTGGCAGGAAAGCGAACAAGACGGTGATGTGCATAAGCCGGTAGAAGGGGTTGTGTGGGCGAAGCCAGCCCCTTTGCCGCCGGTGCTGTATGACCAGCTGGCTGAGGCATACCGAGGCCAGGACCTATCCGTGGAACGTGTGCTGTTAGACCTGCATAGTGGCCGTTTCTGGGGTTGGGGCGGGGTGTGGTTTATGGATGCAATAGCCATTTTGATTACGCTGCTGGCCTTGAGTGGGGTCTGGATGTGGTTACGTCTGGTCCGGCGCGAGCATCACTAAAGCCCAGCCATCCCGCTTGGCCACATAGAAAATCCCCATTAGTAGTTGGGCGGCAAACAAATCACAGAGGTGGCGTAAATGACTAAAGACGATTTTTTTGTGGCAATTAACGCGGTTTACGGCGTTCGAGTTTGGGCTGTGGTCGATTACTGGAACGTCCAAATCGAAAGCACTCCTCCCCGAGAGATCGTCTTCTCGACGGAGTTCATAAATGCAAATGTTGGTGTTGAGGGCATGTCCCCCGCAGAGTTAAAAGAAATGTTGCTTGGCATCCCCGAGAGCAAATGGAGCAAAGCTCCAAATGGTGGGCTCACCTTGTATGTTCCATAACAAACTATTTTGCGTCTTGCCCAACAAGGCGCTGCAGCGGAAAACCCAGCCTTCGTTTCGCTGCGCTTCACTACGGCTGATTTTCCGCTGAGCTTGGGCGTTAGGCGTGAAGATGGATCGCTCAGCAATTAAGTCATTTGAGAAACTCGACTTCCGGGATCCAAAGCCCCTCCTCGTCTGGCTTCGGGAGTTTGCGTTGCAAGTTGCTCAGACCGAAACGCCTACAAAGATTCGGACACTTCGGACAAATTCACTCAAAGAGTGGCGCGAGTTGCGGGAAGCCGCAATTTTTTGCTACCTCATGGGTCAGCGAATTGGGCACACGGTCTATATCGGTCGCGGTGAGCGCCAAGACTATGACTTTGTTGCTATGTGGGAGGTTGATGGAACGCGAAGCTATGCGCCGGTTCAACTAAAGGAGGTCGTACCGAAGCACATAAATCCGGCAGCCACTCTTGAGCAAGTAGTCGCTTCGCTCGCGAAGTATGGCAACTCAAGCGACCTCGTTGTCGCCATCCACTTTAATCAACGGCACCACTTTGATCCTTCAGACGTTTACGTATCGAAGCTAGCGATCGCCGGGCTGTGGCTGTTCGGCGCGGTCTCCCCAGATCAAACTCATTGGGGTCTATGGGGCGACTTTCTGCAAACTCCAACTGGTACTGAGCATCAATACCCATGACGCATGCCAAACGTTACTCAGCTCCACCTATAAAGATATTTGTAAATAATAATTGTTTTCATTTAGATTTGTAGGTATACTTGTTTCAAGCTTGAATCTTGGTTCACCCAGTTCCTGGTAGCAAGCTTGTACGTGTGCTTTTAGAGTGGTCTCTCCTATTTTTGGGGCGGGTGGTCTACCGCCCCCTTTTTTTGGAAGATGCTCCCCCGCCGGATTAAACCTTTAAAGGAGATGAACAATGAAAAATATCGCGTTGATCTTGGTATTGTTGAGCGGCTTTATGTCGGTAGCAACTACCCCAGCATTGGCTGATCAAAGCGAGGGTGCCCAATGGGCTTATGCCAGTAAGGACGCAGACGGCAAGTTGACAGAAACGATAGCAGGCAAGCAGGACTGGGCAAAGGGCGAATACGAAGAACATAACGCAGAGGGCTTATTCAAAAAATATCCGGCGGATGGTCAGTTAATTTTAGATATGATCGCCGTATCAAAAGAGTTGCAGGAGAAGGCTGAAGCTGCGACTAAGGTGGGAGATGTGGCCAAGGCTCGCGCGTATAATTTTTCAGCGGAGGCTGCCGCACAGTACGCAGCAGGAATGCCGCACATGTTAGAAGCGCGCGTCCAGGCAGCCGGTAAATAGACAGTCAGAACAGAGGCAAATTGCAGCTAGGTTGCGGCTAGTCAGTATAGAAGGTTATTCTAATGCGGCAGATAAGCCTATAGCCGAAGCAAGAGGAGCAAGCCATGATGATAGGATGCAATTCGTTGTCGAAATTCGGGCCGCTGTTGGGGCGTATTTTATTGGCGGCAATTTTTATACACGCCGGTTACGGCAAACTCACTGGGTGGGACAGCACATTGGGATTTATGGCGAGTAAGGGTATCCCTCTAACAAACGTGGTCTTGGCGCTCACCATCCTGATTGAGTTGGGCGGTGGGTTGATGATTGCTCTGGGTTTTTACGCGCGCTGGGCTGCGTTAGCTATCTTTCTGTTCTTAATCCCCGTGACGTATATATTTCATCCGTTCTGGGTTGACCCGGGTGAGATGAACAACTTCATGAAAAACGTCGCCATCATGGGTGGCATGTTGTACATCATGAACTTCGGAAGCGGCAGATACAGCCTAAATAATTCCGGCTGCTAGGGTAAGGGTTAAGCGGAAAATATTCCTTCTCCCTGAGAAGGGAGAAGGAATAAGCAGCGGGGCATATCTTCAACGCTAAGCTTAGTTAAGCAGTAGCGCATTCATCCTGCGCACGAACGCGGCCGGGTCGGCGAGTTGTCCGCCTTCACTGAGCACTGCCTGGTCAAACAGGATGTGTGCCCAGTCGCCGAAGTGTTCGGCGCTGCTCTCATCCCTCATCTTCTGTATCAAAGCGTGATCAACATTAATCTCGAGCACTGGTTTGGCAGAAGGAGCCTGTTGCCCGCTACTTCTCAAAATACGTTCCAGGTGAGCGCCCATGTCGTGGGCATCGGCAACCAGGCAAGACGGTGAGGTGGTCAGGCGCTGGCTGACACGCACGTCTTTGATCTGATCGCCCAGCACGGTTTTTATTTTTTCCACCAAGCTCGTAAAGTCGTCACCGGGTTTGTTCGGTGTGGTGTCTTCGACAGCGTTCTCCAGCTTGGTTAAATCCAGCTCGCCCTTGGCGGCAGATTGCAGGGGCTTGCCTTCGAACTCGGTGAGATGGGTGACCACCCATTCGTCCACTCGGTCAGATAGCAACAGTACTTCTACGCCTTTTTTGCGTAGCAATTCCAGGTGCGGGCTGCTTTTTGCGGCGGCGAATGTTTCGGCGGTGATGTAATAAATCTTGTCCTGGCCTTCCTTCATGCGCGCAAGATAGTCACTAAGGCTGACATCCTGCACGTCGGTGTCTTTGAGTGAGGATGCAAAGCGCAGTAATTTTGCGATGCGTGCGCGGTTTGCGTGATCTTCAATGACCCCTTCCTTGAGCACCAGACCGAATTCCTTCCAGAATCTGGCATATTTTTCGGAATCATTGGTCGCCAGATCGTCGAGCAGATCAAGCACTTTTTTGACCGCACCAGAACGCATACCATCAATGAGGCTATTGTTCTGCAGAATTTCGCGCGAGATGTTGAGCGGCAGATCGTTGGAGTCAATCACACCGCGCAGAAAACGCAGATAGCGCGGGGCCAGTTGTTGTGCGTCTTCCATTATGAACACACGGCGTACGTAGAGTTTGATGCCGTGTCGGCTGTCGTGTTCCCATAAGTCGAACGGGGCGCGCGCCGGAATGTAGAGTAATAAAGTGTATTCGTTTTTGCCTTCTACACGGCTGTGCAGGGAGGCAAGCGGTGCTTCGAAGTCATGTGCGACATGTTTGTAAAATTCTGTGTACTCGTCTTCAGTGATTTCATTTTTAGGCCGCGCCCATAAGGCCGAGGCACGATTGACGGTTTCGTATTCTTCCAGACTCTTGTCTTCATTTTCTGTGCGCATAACGATGGG
>JAYTIZ010000004.1:0-20288 GCA_043731445.1 Gammaproteobacteria bacterium
GGAACACGGCCTTTAAGCCATTGCCCAGGGGTTCCCAGCCTTCGATACCAAACACGGATTGGTTGCTAGAGACGTTGCTGCTGGTTTTATTGCCTGCAGAACTGTTACCTGCATCAATATAATCGTATGAAACGTTGGCCTGGCCGTAGATCGTGACATTGCCTTCGTCGGCCTGAGCGGCCAGCGGGGCGGCCATGGCCGATGCGACGGCAACGGCGAGTAGTTTCTTATTCATTTGAGCAATCCCCTTTTACTAGTGATATGAGCTATATGTTATAGCGGAAATCATAAAAACAATGAAATCAAGGTGGATGGTAAGTCAGGGGGGGTAGGTCCTGCAAGCAGTTTTTACTAGAGGGGGGTAACAATATTTGCATCGCCGCAGTGAGCGAGCGTCATGATGTCATTCACTATCATGTGGTACGGGGTCTATTGTTGATTAAATTAGTCAGGTATAATTCCGCCCATGTTTGAACGTCTACGCGAAGATATCCGTTGCGTCTTTGAGCGAGATCCGGCTGCGCGCACGACATTCGAGGTGCTGACGACTTATCCGGGTTTGCACGCTGTGCTCTTTCACCGCTTGAGCCATCGCCTCTGGCGCGCCAACTTAAAGTGGCTGGCGCGCATGACGTCAAGTCTGGCGCGCTGGTTAACGGGCGTCGAGATTCACCCTGCGGCCAAAATCGGCCGGCGTTTTTTTATTGATCACGGCATGGGCGTCGTGATCGGTGAGACGGCTGAGATCGGCGAAGATTGCACGCTTTACCACGGCGTGACCCTGGGCGGTACGAGCTGGCGGAAGGGCAAGCGCCATCCTACTTTGGGTAATGATGTGGTGGTAGGTGCGGGTGCCAAGGTATTAGGGCCGATCATGGTCGGCCACGGCGGGCGCATTGGTTCCAATGCCGTGGTGGTTAAAGATGTGCCACCGGGTGCGACAGTGATCGGTGTGCCTGGTCATGTGGTCCATACGGGCAAGAACGAGCAGGAACAAAGACGTCTTGATATTGCTAAGAAGATTGGTTTCGATGCCTACGGAACAGCTCAAGACATGCCTGATCCGGTCGAGAACGCCATTGTGTGCCTGCTCGATCATGTGCAGGTGATGGATACCAAGATGGAGGCGATGCGCCAGGCGCTCAACAAACTTGGCGCTGAGATCGGTGAGATCAAATTACCCAGTCTCGCGGCCTGCGAGATGCAGCCCGCGGCTGCGCAAGAAAATAAAGATGAAGGCTACGACGGCTCCGCCAACAGGGCGACAGGGCCGTAACAGTTGATCCGAATGAGGATACGGCGATGAAGCTCACCACCAAAGGCCGCTACGCGGTGACGGCGATATTGGATCTGGCCTTACACAATACCCAAGATCCGGTCGCACTCGCCGATATTGCTCAGCGCCAGGGCATATCGCTCGCCTATCTCGAACAATTATTTGCCCGTCTGCGTAAACGAGGTTTGGTGGAGAGCGCCCGTGGCCCCGGTGGTGGTTATCGCCTGGGCCGTTCGCCTAGCGCTATCTCCGTGGCCGATGTGATCAGTGCCGTGGATGAAAAAGTGGATGCGACCCGCTGCGCAGGCAAGATGAATTGCCAGGCCGATGAGCGTTGTCTGACGCACGATCTGTGGTCTGATCTGACCGAGCAGATCAATGAATTTCTGAACGGCATTACGCTCGCTCAATTGGTGGAAAAGCGCGCCGTGCGCGAAGTCTCGGCACGTCAGGAAGATCCTATTCATTTTTTTCCACAAACCAGCAAGCAGCGCGCCGCCGGCGCTTAGTCGTGGCGGAGAGTATTTATCTCGATCACAATGCCACCACACCGCTCGATGAGCGAGTGTTGCGGGCGATGTTGCCTTATCTGCGTGAATCCTACGGTAACGCTTCCAGCAGTCATAGTTTAGGACGCGTTGCACGCGCTGCTGTCGAACATGCACGCGAACAGCTTGCCGAACTCATCAATGCTTCACCTGCCGACATCATTTTTACCAGCGGAGGCACGGAGGCCAATAACCTCGCCCTGCTAGGAACGCTGGGTAAACTTACTCCGGGACGTCTCGCGATCAGTGCTATTGAGCATGCTTCGCTGCGCGGCCCTGCCTATGCCCTAAGCCAACGCGGCTGGCAGATAGACAGCATTGCGGTAGATAGGCAGGGCAGGGTAACGCTGGATGCGGTGCGCGAAAGTCTGCACGCTGAAACCCGGCTGATCTCCGTGATGCGGGCCAACAACGAAACAGGCACGGTGCAGGATATTCCTGCCATCAGTCAGATGGCCCGCCGGGCTGGAGTGCTGATGCATACCGACGCGGTGCAGGCGCTGGGTAAAATGCCAGTGGATTTTAAGGCTAGCGGTGCGCACATGATGAGTTTCTCCGCGCACAAGATTTATGGCCCTAAGGGTGTGGGTGCGTTGGTGGTAGATCAATCCATTGCCCTGGAAGGGCAGATCTTGGGCGGTGGGCACGAAAAAGGTCTGCGTGCGGGTACACAAAATGTTGCCGCTATCGTGGGTTTTGGTGCGGCGGCAGAGCTGGCACGCAAGGAGTTAAGCCAGCGCCAGATACATTGGCAAGAACTTCGCACTTATCTGGAAGAGCGGCTGCATGAGTTGCCTGGAGTCATTATCTTTGCCGAGCAAGCTGAACGCCTACCTAATACCGTGCTGATAAGCGTGCCGGAATTCGCTGGCGAGACATTAGTCGTGAACCTTGATCAGGCGGGAATTTTACTGTCCAGCGGCTCGGCGTGCATGAGCGGTAGCCTCGCGCCCAGCCATGTGTTACAGGCTATGGCAGTAGAATCCCCTTTGTTACGGAATGTGTTGCGTATCAGTATGGGCAAGGACACGATGCGCGCGGAGATCGATTTGCTGGTTAAGACCTTGCAGGCCCAGCTTGCACAGTTTGCGCCTTGGGAGAAAAAGCCTCTCTCTAGCCTGTCAAACGCTTGAAACTTACCTTGTCTTAAGCCCGCTGGCGTGCCGTTTACATTGCCTGTCCGAACCCAAGGCGGTACAATGTTTTCATTGAGTTGAACTCCCAAAAGCAAGTATTTTATCAAGATAGGGGTATTGCATGGCCGTTGAACGCACCTTTTCCATCATCAAGCCTGATGCCGTTGCCAAAAATTTCATCGGAGCTATCTATTCCCGTTTTGAACAGGCTGGGCTGCGCATCGTCGCGGCCAGGATGGCGCAGCTCACATGTGCCCAGGCGGAAGGATTTTATGCGGTGCACAGTGCGCGGCCGTTTTTTAAAGACCTGGTGAATTTTATGATCACCGGTCCAGTGGTATTACAGGTGCTGGAAGGTGAAAGCGCCATTGCCAAAAACCGCGAAGTCATGGGTGCAACCAATCCTAAAGATGCGGCACCGGGGACAATACGCGCCGACTTTGCCAGCAGCATCGACGAGAACGCCGTGCACGGTTCGGATAGCCCTGAAACAGCCAAGGCTGAGATCGCCTTCTTTTTCCAAGCGCACGAGATTTGCCCGCGCACCCGGTGACACTTGTGGACACTCCAACCAAAGTCAATTTTCTGAACTTCGACAGAGCTGACCTGGAGGCTTTTTTCGTTACGCTGGGCGAACCGAAGTTTCGTGCTACGCAAGTCCTGAAGTGGATGCATCATTTTGGCGTGGACGACTTCAGCGCTATGACCAATCTCAGTAAAGTCCTGCGCGAGCGGCTACCTGATCTGGCCTGTATCGCAGCGCCCGAAATCGTTCTGGATCAAATAGCGGATGACGGTACGCGCAAATGGTTATTGCGCCTGGACAGCGGCAACTGCATTGAGACCGTATTTATCCCCGAGCAAGAGCGCGGCACCCTGTGCGTATCATCGCAAGTCGGTTGCGCGTTGGAGTGTTCGTTCTGTGCTACCGGTCAACAGGGTTTTAATCGCAATCTCAGTGTCGCCGAGATCATCGGCCAGCTGTGGGTCGCTAACCGCGCCATGGGTAGAAACCCGAAGGGCGAGCGCATTATCACCAATGTGGTTATGATGGGCATGGGTGAACCTTTGTTAAATTTCGATAATGTCGTTAAGGCGATGAACCTGATGCTGGATGATCTGGGTTATGGATTGTCCAAGCGCCGCGTGACCTTGAGCACGGCAGGTGTGATACCCGCTTTGGATCGCTTGCGGGGAGTGAGTCCGGTCAGTTTGGCTGTTTCGCTGCATGCACCTAATGATGCCTTGCGCGATGAATTAGTGCCGCTCAACAAAAAATATCCGCTGAACGAATTGCTGGCAGCTTGCTGGCGGTATGTGGAGGGTGAAACGCGCCGCCGTGTCACGTTTGAATACGTGATGCTGGCCGATGTGAATGACAGCCCGCAGCATGCGCAAGAACTGGTGACGCTGTTACAAGACATGCCCGCGAAGGTGAATTTGATTCCCTTCAACCCTTTTCCTCAAACCCGCTATAAACGCTCTAGTCCGGCGGCGATAGACCGGTTTCGCAGTATCCTGATGGAGGCTGGTCTGGTAACGGTCACGCGCAAAACACGCGGTGATGATATTGACGCCGCCTGTGGTCAGCTCGCCGGGCAGGTACAAGATCGTACCAAACGCAGCTTGCACCGTATCGTAGTTGATGCAAGGGCAGGCGCATGAAAACCAGCTACTACAGGATTATCATACTGGTTGGAATATTGAGTCTGAGTGCGTGTACTAGCCTACCTGTTGCGATTGGCTCTGCAGCGGTGAGTGCTATCTCTAATTCTGTTCAAGCGAGTGCAGATAAAGCCGGGCGAGACAAGGCCTTAGCTCAAACGTATGTCAATCTGGGCGTTGAGTATATGCAGCAGGGCCAACGTGAACTCGCGCTGAGCAAATTGCAGCATGCCTTGGAGCTCGATCCGAATTCTGCCAGTGCGCATAACGCTATCGCCATTCTGTACGCTCAACTAGGGCAGACGGATCTTGCTGGGCAACATTACCAACAGGCAGTGAGTCTGGATCCACAGGATTCGGGCGCACATAATAATTATGGACAGTTCTTGTGCAGCCATAATGAGCTAGCTAAGGCTGATGAGCAATTTTTGCTTGCACTTAAAAATCCGCTGTATGAGACTCCGGCTTTTGCCTACGAAAATGCCGGCCTGTGCGCGCTGCGCGTGCCTGACGTCGCCAAGGCCGAGCAATATTTTCGCAGCGCTTTGCAGTCAAATCCGAAGGCGGCCACATCGCTCTATCAGATGGCCTTAATTCAGTTCAACAAGCAGGACTATCTATCAGCCCGCGCTTACCTGCAGCGTTATAGCAGCAGTAGTAAACCTAATGCTCAGGGTCTCTGGCTAGGCATCAGGGTAGAGCAGGTATTGGGTGATAAGAATGCCGAGTCCAGTTATGCACTCGCCTTGCGATCCAACTTTCCTGACTCTGAGGAGGCTCACCGATTGGCGGAATCGCAAACACAAGGTAGCCAGCCGCATAATTAACCATGGTCATTCCCGAAACCCAAGTACCCGGTGCCCAGCTTGACAAACCGTTAGACGACATAATAGGTCCGGGCGAGCAGCTACGTGCCGCGCGGATGGCGCGAAACTTGTCCACTGCGGAAGTTGCGACTCGATTGCGTCTTGATGTTAAGCACATTGAGGCCATTGAGCGTGATGAATTCCCCCATTTTATGGCCCCCGTGTTTGCGCGCGGTTATTTACGCAACTATGCGAAGCTGTTGAATTTACCCACTGAGCCGATCGTCGAGTCTTATAATAGTCAGCACTGTGAATTGCCTCCTTTGTTGTATACGCGGCCGGCCGGTAGTGCGGTACAGAGTGGGGATCACCCAGTAAGTTGGGTTATTTACGTGGCATTTCTGGCGGTGCTGTTCATTGGGTTTGTTTGGTGGCAGACGCAAGGCACGTTTGAATTTGGCAAGACTGATCCTGGTATAGCGTCTGACGCGCAGGCCGTGCATGAACAGATTTTGCAGCCTGCAATCCCGACTGCTGTGGTAACAACACCTGTAAAGCCAGTCAGCATTGCGGATGTGATATCTACTCAGGGTACAGAGCGCAAGTTGGGCTCTAAAAGCGAATCATTACCAGACATGTTGCGTACCATTGCACAGCCGGTACGTGCAGATTTGTCGAGTCTGAGTTTGCCACCGACAGAGATTACAGTGCCACCAGTTGCACCCTCTGGTTCGTCCATCGCAATAGCTAGCCCGATGGAACAAATTATTCGCCAGGCCCTTACTGAATCACGTCCACTGAGTGCCGATGGCACGGTTGTGCTGCGCTTAAGTGACGAGTCATCGGTAGAAGTTACCGACCGTAACGGTAAGAAGATTGTGTCGGGTGTGTTGGCAGCCGGAACCACCCAGGCCTTGCCTGTGCCAAATTTTCCGTTGAAGATGCTATTGGGTAAGGCCGCCGCCGTAAGCATTGAATATAATGGCAAGGTACTCGATCATGCGATTTATGATCGGGCTACCGGGGTGACGCGCCTTACGCTCAACAAAGCGGGAAAGCTGGAGCGCTACATAAGTACTCCCCCTATTAGTGCTGAGAATACAGAAAATACCACGGTCAATACAGGCAGTGCAGGGAATACAAATAGCACAACGCCGACAGGCAGCACCGATGGTAATCCGGGTGGCACGGGTAGCACGCAAGGTGCGGGCGATTGATAGAGCGCAGTAGTTTATCCATTATGATTTTACCTAAGCTCAGAGTTATCGTTGTATATCTCTATTAACGCATCCTTTAAATAAAGGTTCGGCATTGTCCAAGACTATCCAGGCCATTCGCGGCATGAATGACATCCTGCCTGAGGCCAGCGCGCATTGGCAGTTCCTCGAAGCGACTCTGCGCGAGTTGCTAGCGGGCTATGGCTATCAGGAGATCCGCCTGCCTGTTTTGGAGCGTACCGAACTTTTCTCACGCGCCATCGGCGAAGTCACCGACATCGTCGAAAAGGAAATGTACACTTTCACCGACCGCAACGGTGATAGCCTGACGCTACGCCCGGAAGGCACTGCAGGGTGCGTGCGTGCCGCCGTTGAAAACAGCCTGCTTTACAATCAGGTGCAGCGCCTGTGGTATCTCGGCCCGATGTTCCGCCACGAGCGTCCACAGAAAGGGCGCTATCGACAGTTTCATCAAGTCGGCGTCGAAACCTACGGTATGGAAGGCCCGGACATTGATGCCGAACTGATTTTATTGACCGCTCGCTTATGGCGCAAGCTAGGCTTGAACGGGCTGGTATTACAGTTAAACTCGTTAGGTTCTAGTACCGCACGCGCCAGGTACCGCGAACAACTGGTGAGCTATTTCTCCAAACATCAGGAAAAGCTTGACGAAGACAGTCTGAGACGTTTGCACACTAATCCGCTACGTATTCTGGATAGCAAAAATCCTGCGCTCCAGTCTCTCATTGAAGGTGCTCCCAGTTTCAGCGATTATCTGGATGATGATTCCCAAAAACATTTTGCAGGTTTGCGATCGCTGCTCGACGCTGCGGGCGTCGTCTATGAAGTCAATCCGCGTTTGGTACGCGGACTGGACTACTACAACAAAACTGTATTCGAGTGGGTTTCCACCGAGCTCGGTGCGCAGGGCACGGTCTGTGCGGGCGGACGCTACGACGGTCTGGTTGAGCAGATCGGTGGCAAACCCACCCCCGCAATCGGATTTGCTGCGGGTCTGGAGCGTCTGGTGTCGCTTATTGAAGCAGCAAGCTCAAGCTCTCAAACGTATCCGCAGGCCTATCTTGTGACTGCGGGAGATGAAGCCAAGCGGGCAGGACTGCTGTTGGCTGAACGTTTGCGCGATCAAGTTAAAGACTTACGTTTAGTAACAGACTGTGTCGGTGGCAGTTTTAAAAGTCAGATGAAACGTGCTGATAAAAGCGGTGCTAAATTTGCCTTAATTCTGGGTGAACAGGAGTTAGCGCAAAGTATGGTGGCGATAAAATCTCTGCGTGCCGAAACTGAACAACACACGATTCAGCAATCTGCTTTGGCCGAATTTCTTTCCAGCAACATTTAATATGATGCGGGTGGAAAAGATCTAACCACCTCTCCTGTGCGCCTATGCAAACCTCTATCGCCGACTTTATTAAAGACACTCCGCAAGGCCAGGAAGCTGATGCCATCTTGCGTAGTTGTGTGCATTGTGGATTTTGTCTTGCGACTTGTCCTACTTATCAATTATTAGGTGATGAGCTGGACAGCCCGCGCGGCAGAATTTACCTCATCAAGCAGGTGCTGGAAGGCCAGCAGCCGTCGGCAAAAACGCAGTTACATCTCGACCGCTGTCTGACCTGCCGAGCTTGCGAAACCACGTGTCCTTCGGGTGTGCAGTATGGCCGCTTACTCGATATCGGACGCGAGCTGGTTGAAAAAAAAGTCGCTCGTCCGCTGACTGAACAGGTCAAACGCTGGTTCATAAGAACATTGATTCCCTATCCGGCACGTTACACGGCAGTATTACGTGTAGGGCAAATGCTGCGCTCTTTTTTACCACGAACTTTCCAACGCCGTATTCCTCTCAACGAAAAGAAACAGCCGTGGCCCATCGCTCAACATGCGCGCACGATGCTGATTTTGGAAGGCTGCGCGCAGAGTGCTATATCACCCAACATTAATGCAGCAGCGGCACAGATACTCGACAAGCTAGGCATCACGTTGAAGCGTGCAGCAAGCGCGGGTTGCTGCGGTGCGCTGAGTCATCATCTAACTGTGCCTGAGGAGGCGTTACAGTTTGCGCGGCAGAACATTAATGCCTGGTGGCCGCATATCGAGGCAGGTGCTGAGACGATTGTGATGACGGCGAGCGGCTGCGGCGTATTTGTGCAGGAGTACGGCGAATTGTTGCGTGACGATCCGGACTATGCCGAAAAAGCCGCTCATATTGCCAAGATCACTAAAGATGTTAGCGAAGTGCTAAGCAATGAAGATATATCGAGACTTGCACTCAAGGATGTGCAGCAGCCGAAGATCGCCTTTCATTCGCCGTGTACCCTGCAACATGGTCAAAAATTAAATGGTGTCACAGAGAAGCTACTTACCCAGCTTGGCTTCACACTTACTGATGTGCCCGATGCGCATCTGTGTTGTGGTTCAGCAGGTAGCTATTCCCTGTTACAGCAAGAATTGTCGCAGCGTCTGTTGAAGCAAAAACTCGAGGCATTACAGTCAGGGGCACCTGCTGTCATCGCCACAGCTAATATTGGTTGCCTGATGCATTTGCAATCCCAGGCGGATGTGCCGGTGCGGCATTGGATAGAGCTGCTGGCTGAGCAAAGCATCTAAATATAGCCCGCTTTGCCGCATAGCTTCGGCTGACCTGCGCTACTGAAAAACTCCCTCTCTCATGCTAGAATACACCACACTTTTTCAGGGTATAGCTGCTAGGGTCAAGCCAGTGACGGGTGGCCGCACAGCGTCGTCACAGGGGTTTCACGCTGCACACTCAAGTGTCCTCACTAAGCTCACCGCAGCCTGCGCTACTTGAAGCCCTTGGGCTGGAGTGCATACGCGGCGATCGTCTGCTGTTTAGTGATCTTAACCTGTCGTTGCAGGCAGGCAGATTACTGCAGGTGGAAGGTCCAAACGGCGCGGGAAAGACGAGTTTGCTACGTATCCTGTGTGGGCTTAGTACACCGAGCCAAGGCGAGGTGCGGTGGTGTGGAGAGCCTATCCACAAAGTGCGCGAAGAATTTTTCGCCGAGGTGTCTTACTTGGGGCACCATCACGGCGTAAAGGGCGATTTAACGGCGCGTGAAAATGTGCGCATCGCCAATGAGCTTAGCAAAGCGCGCAGTGTGGCCGTTGTACAGGATGTCTTGCAGCGGGTTGGGCTGGAGAATTTTAGTGATGTGCCAGCGCGCACTCTTTCGCTGGGGCAGCAACGCCGGGTAGCACTCGGCCGTTTGCTGGCCACGCAGACACAGCTTTGGGTGCTGGATGAACCTCTGGCCGCTCTGGATATCAAAGGGGTAGAGTTGGTGGAGAAGATGTTGTCTGAACATCTTTTACAGGGCGGTATGGCGGTGGTGAGCACGCACCAGCCTTTGTCGGTGCAGCATGCGCACGTGATACATCTGAATTTAGCGTAATGGGCGAATTGTGCAAAATATTCATGGTCATTTTACGGCGCGATCTAACACTGGCGTTGCGCCGCCGTGCGCAGATTATGAACCCGCTGCTATTTTTTGTGATCGCAGTGACTCTGTTCCCGCTTGGCGTAGGCCCGGAACCCAATCTGCTGCAAACGCTCGCGCCCGGCGTCATCTGGGTGGCTGCATTGCTGGCCGCCATGCTGTCTCTGGAAAGCATGTTCCACGGAGATTTTGCGGACGGCTCTCTGGAGCAACTGCTCATGACACCGCATCCGCTATCCGTAATTGTTCTTGCGAAGGTCACTGCACATTGGTTATTGACGGGCCTGCCTTTGCTGATACTTGCTCCACTGCTTGCCGTGTTGCTGCATCTTCCGGCGGAGAGTATTCAGATACTAATCGTGACACTCGCCATCGGCACGCCGGTGCTGAGTCTTATTGGTGCTATCGGTGTTGCGCTCACTGTGGGTCTACGGCGTGGCGGTGTGTTGCTATCGCTCCTTATTCTGCCTTTGTACATCCCCGTCCTCATCTTCGCCACCAGCGCAGTGGATGCGGCCGCAGGTGGGTTGCCGGTTACGGCACACCTCTCGATATTAGGCGCATTGCTTGCGCTGGCGCTAAGCCTGTCTCCCTGGGCGACGGCAGCCGCCTTACGTATTAGCATGGAGTAAACGTAGTCATGTGGCTCTGGTTTCATAAGCTCTCTTCCCCTCCCTACTTTTACCGTATCGCGGGAAATTTTATTCCGTGGCTGGGAAGTCTAACGCTATTGCTGATGCTCACAGGACTTTATTGGGGCCTGTTCGTGGCACCCGCCGATTACCAGCAGGGCGAGTCGTATCGCATCATGTTCATTCATGTTCCGAGTGCATGGAACTCGATGGTGATTTATCTGGTGATGGCGATATCTGCTGCTATTGGCTTGATCTGGAAGATGAAGGTTGCAGACAGCATTGCCTCCGCCTCTGCACCGATTGGTGCTTCATTTACCTTGTTAGCGTTGGTAACAGGCTCATTGTGGGGCAAACCGATGTGGGGTACGTGGTGGGTGTGGGACGCGCGTCTGACCTCGGAGCTGATTCTGCTGTTTCTCTATCTGGGTTTCATCGCATTGCAATCTGCGTTCGAAGACCGCCGCACAGCGTCGCGTGCCAGTGCCGTGCTCGCCATCGTAGGTGCCGTTAATGTGCCGATCATTTATTATTCCGTCATCTGGTGGAATACTCTGCATCAGCCGCCATCGCTCACTATGGGGGGCAAGGGCACTATTGATGCAAGCATGTTAATCCCGCTGCTCGTTCTGGCCCTAGCCTTTAAACTTTTCTATGTCACCGTCCTGTTTATTCGTACCCGCTGCGAACTGCTGGAGCGTGAGCGCAACAGTACCTGGGTACAAGAGTTGGCTCCCAATGCGGCGAAAGGTGGATAGCACATGAAAGATTTTATCCAGATGGGTGGTTATGCTTTCTATGTCTGGACTTCCTATGCCCTGGCATTCGTTATTCTGCTGTTGAATGTACTATTGCCCATGCGTCAGCAGCAGAAATTATTACGTGAGATTGAGCATAAAGTGGCTCGCTTAAAAAGAGGTTCCTCATGACACCGCGCAAGCAACGTATGATTCTGGTCGCGTTAGTGCTGGCAGGCGTGGGTGTTGCCGTCGCATTGGGTTTGAAAGCTTTCCGGGAAAATCTCGTATTCTTTTTTAGCCCTAGCCAGGTGGCTGCCGCCGAGGCACCGCAGGAGCGTACCTTTCGCTTGGGTGGCTTGGTGGAAAAGGGTAGTTTGCAGCGTGAGAACGATGGTCTGACTGTACATTTTGTGGTGACCGATACACTCAAAAACGTCAATGTAGTCTATAAAGGTTTGCTCCCCGACTTATTTCGTGAAGGGCAGGGCGTGGTCGCACAGGGAAAGCTCGACGCAAACGGAGTATTTGTCGCCAGTGAAGTGTTGGCCAAGCACGATGAAAACTACATGCCGCCGCAAGTGGCCGACACATTGAAGAAAGTACGGGAAGGGACGCCACAGCTTTCCAGCACACTGGTTGAAGGAGGTAACGGTAGATGATTCCTGAAATCGGCCATTTTGCCCTGATCATTGCGCTGTGCATCGCCCTGGTGCAAAGCATTCTGCCACTCATCGGCGCGGCGCGCGGCATCGCACCTTGGATGGCAGTGGCGCGTCCGGCGGTGCAGGGACAATTTGTATTTTTAGTCATCGCGATGGGTTGCCTGATCTATTCCTTCATCGTGAATGATTTTTCCGTGCGTTATGTGGCGAGCAATTCCAACTCCGCATTACCAGTGTATTACCGCATCGCCGCACTGTGGGGTGCGCATGAAGGTTCGCTGCTGCTATGGACATTCGTATTAAGTATCTGGGCTTTCGCTGTGAGTATTTTCAGCCGCAGCCTGCCCGAGGAATTTGTCGCGCGCGTACTGGGTGTGATGGGGCTGATAAGCATCGGTTTTCTGCTATTCATGTTGCTCACGTCTAATCCCTTTGAGCGCTTGTTCCCCGCAGCCCTGGAGGGGCGTGATCTCAATCCGCTGCTGCAAGACATCGGTCTGATCGCCCATCCGCCCATGCTCTATATGGGTTACGTAGGATTTTCAGTAGCGTTCAGCTTTGCGATTGCAGCGCTGCTGGGTGGGCATCTCGACGCTGCCTGGGCGCGCTGGTCCAGACCGTGGACGACCGTCGCCTGGATGTTCCTTACACTGGGCATCACGCTCGGTAGTTGGTGGGCGTACTACGAACTCGGCTGGGGCGGCTGGTGGTTTTGGGATCCGGTCGAGAACGCTTCGTTTATGCCGTGGGTAGTCGGCACCGCGCTCATTCACTCGCTCGCGGTCACTGAAAAACGTGGCGGCTTTAAGAGCTGGACGGTACTGCTCGCGATCTTCGCATTCTCTCTCAGCCTCTTGGGAACATTCCTGGTGCGCTCTGGTGTACTCACGTCCGTACACGCGTTTGCCACAGATCCCGCACGCGGTTTGTTTATTCTGATTTTCCTGGGCATTGTAATTGGTGGCTCACTACTGCTCTATGCCTGGCGTGCGCCGCGCGTAAGTTCGACAGGCAGCTTTGATTTGATGTCACGCGAGACATTGCTGCTTGGTAATAATGTTTTATTTCTGGTGGGTGCCGCCGCGATTCTCCTGGGTACACTCTATCCTTTGGCATTGGATGCCTTGGGTATGGGCAAACTCTCCGTGGGCCCGCCGTATTTTAATGCCGTGTTCGTGCCGCTGATGGTACCCGTGATTTTTCTGATGGGCATTGGCCCTATCGCGCGCTGGAAAAAAGCCAGTCTGCCGGAAATTGCCGTGCGCCTGCGCTGGGCGCTAGCTGTGAGTGTCATTACAGCCTTGTTGTTGCCTGTCGTGCTAGGCAAATGGTCATTTATGGTCAGTCTGGGTTTATTGATGGCCGCGTGGATTATTTTTACCAGCATTGAGAATCTCTGGTCGAAGCTCAAGCCAAACGGCATACAAAATACATACGCAACGCTACGCAACCTGCCACGCAGTTTTTATGGAATGTTCGTCGCTCACCTGGGTATCGCAGTATTCATTATCGGCGTGACGATTTCCGGCGGTTACAGTTCGGAAAAAGAATTGCGGATGAACGTAGGTGATAGCGTCGACGTCGGTGGCTACAGTTTCCGTTTTGACGGCGTGCGGGAAGCAGGTGGCGCAAACTATCAGGCCATAGAAGGGATAGTGCAGGTGAGTAAACAGGGCAAAGCGCTTATGGTATTGCACCCGCAAAAACGTGTCTATCTCGTGCAGCAGAATCCCATGACTGAAGCCGCGATTAACGCCGGCGTGTTCCGCCATCTTTATGTGGCGCTGGGTGAACCTATCCCTAATAGCAATGGTGCGTGGAGTGTGCGCCTCTATCATAAGCCATTTATCCAGTGGATATGGATGGGCCCGCTGGTGATGTTCCTGGGCGGACTCTTAGCAGTGACGGATCGTCGTTACCGTCTGGCCGCACGGCGGCAGGTACCCATACTTTCTCCAGCGCCGGATGGCACTGGCCTCGCTGCCGATCTACCGTAGAGATAGAATTCCGATGGTTCGCTATCTTATCCCGCTGGGGATATTTATCGTATTAGTGATTTTTCTCGCACGCGGCTTGCAGCTCGATCCCCATAATGTACCGTCACCTCTGATCGGTAAGCCCGCGCCGGATTTTCTTCTGCCACAGCTCAACGATGCCACACAGCAGCTAGGACGGAAAGATTTACTGGGCAAAGTGAGTCTGCTGAATGTCTGGGCCTCATGGTGCGTGGCCTGTCGGGACGAACAGCCGCTATTGGTTGAGTTTGCGCGTACGCATCAAGTTGCTATTTATGGGCTCAACTATAAAGATACTCGTGAAGAAGCTATGCGTTGGCTGACCGAGCTAGGTGATCCTTATATTGAGAGTGCTTTTGATGCCACGGGCAAAGTGGGAATAGACTACGGCGTGTACGGTGTGCCCGAAACCTATGTGATAGATCGCGCCGGAATCATCCGCTACAAACTCACAGGGCCACTCACTGAGCAAAATCTCCACGAAGAAATATTGCCGCTCATCAAGAAGTTGCAGGGATGAGAACGTACTTACTATTGCTGTGCGTGTTAATTCCGGCGTATGGCTGGGCCGAGCCGCAGACTGTGGATCAAGTCAGCGACAACCCGGTCATCGAGGCACGTCTCAAGCATCTTGCTACTGAACTGCGTTGCCTCGTTTGTCAGAACGAAACACTGGCTGATTCGCGTGCTGATCTGGCTGTTGATCTGCGCAATGAGATTCGCGGCCTGATAGCCAAAGGCAACAGCGATCAACAGGTGATTGACTATCTGGTCGCGCGTTATGGAGATTTCGTGCGCTTTCGCCCACCCCTGAAGTCGAGCACGTTC
This sequence comes from Gammaproteobacteria bacterium, assembly GCA_043731445.1. Classification (GTDB taxonomy): domain Bacteria; phylum Pseudomonadota; class Gammaproteobacteria; order SURF-13; family SURF-13; genus JAYTIZ01. The sequence continues at coordinate 15,002 of JAYTIZ010000004.1, forward strand.
CTGCTATGGTTTGGGCCATTTATTTTAGCTGTGCTGGGCGTGGCCTTACTCATCGTTTACCTGATACGTCTGCGCAGACGCGCGAGCAATCCGCTACTTACCGAAGCCGAGCAACATAATCTGCAAAGCCTAGTAAATAAACTGGATGGAGATAGTAAGTCATGATCGTATTTTGGTGGATTGCAGGAGCAATGATCCTGCTAAGTCTGGCTATTATGCTGCCTCCGTTATTAAAGCAAAGTAAATCTGTTGCCGTAGCGCGCGATCTCGTCAATACCGCCATCTATAAGGATCAACTGGCTGAGTTGGATGCAGACCTTAACAATGGCAACGTAAGTCAGGAGCAATATGAGCAAGGGCGGCGTGATTTAGAACGCAACCTTCTCGCCGATGCTGAATTGGGAAGTAAAACTGCAACACCAGCACGCTCTTTTAGCAGCGGGCGGTTAGCCGCTATCGTAGTAGGCCTCGCCGTGCCCGCACTGGCTATTAGTCTTTACATGTGGCAGACGCAGCAAACTTTGACGGTACAGCCTAGCGCACAGATAGCCGATGCTCCAATGAGTGGCTTTACCCCCGAGCGTATGGTGGAGCAGCTCGCTGCACGTTTAAAATCTAATCCGCAAGATGGCGAAGGTTGGCTAAAGTTAGGGCGCTCTTACACAGTGTTAGGCCGTTTCCCGGAGGCAAGTGAAGCCTACGCCAAGGCCTTGCCATTGATGAAAGAAGATGCCCAACTGCTTGCCGATTATGCTGAGGCTCTGGCGCTGAGCAAGCCCGATCAGGATCTGGCCGGACAGCCTACAGCTCTCGCTCAGCAAGCCCTAAAGCTGGATCCTAACAATCAAAAGGCGCTATGGATAGCCGGTATGGCAGCGTTTCAAAAGGGGCAGTTTAAAGTTGCAATTAATTATTGGGAGGTACTTTCCCAGTCTCTGCCAGAAAAATCGGAAGATGCCGACGTGGTCAAAAAACGCATTGCCGAAGCTACGGCGCGGCTAGGTAAGAGCCCCTAAGCCCTTGTGGGCTAAGCCTAAGCAGGGACTTCATGTTACCATATTGGCATAAATCCTTTTTACACCTCAGTAATTAATCTATTTTTATTAAATCCGCAGGCAGGAATAAGTCATGGAAGGGTATGTAAGCGAAGACGAACAAGTTGAAGCGCTGAAAAAGTGGTGGAAAGAAAACTGGAAGTCACTTGCCTCCGGCGTGGTCATGGGTGTCAGCATACTCTTTGCGCTGTGGGCCTGGCGCGACTACACCCGTAATCAGGCGGAAGGTGCTTCAACCGAATATCAACTGCTTATAAATGCGGTGGATAAGGGTAATGCGTCTGCCGCAGTTGAGCACGGTGAGCGCATTATCAAGCAGTATGGCCAAACATCTTATGCCGTGTTTGCCGCCTTCGCCATGGCGAAGCTGGAAGTGGATAAGAACGATAATGCCGCAGCCCGCAAACACCTAGAGTGGGCTTTGCAAAACGCCGACTCTGAAAATATGCAGCATATCGCAAGACTACGTCTGCTCAGAGTGATGCTGGATCAAAATGAAGCGCAAGCGGTTTTGAATCTCATATCTTCGGTACCTCCTGGCAGTTTTTTAGCTGAGTATGAAGAAATAAAAGGGGATAGTTACGTGCAACTCAAGCAATTGGATAAGGCCAAGGTGGCCTATCAGGATGCCCTGGGCGCATCGGGTAAAGTGAATGCAGAAAAGCATGAACTGCTCCAGATGAAACTTGATGATCTGGGGAATAACAGTCACAACGCTCAAGGGAAAGCAGAATGAAAAATGTCTTCGGCCTGGTCACGCTGTTTCTACTTGTCCTTGTGAGCGGTTGTAATACGGTAGGTGAATTTTTTACCGGTAAAGATAATTCCGATCCGCCTGCCAAGTTGGTCAAGATGGAAAATAGCCTCGCAGTGCAAACCTTATGGTCAAAGGATGTGGGCGTAGGCACGAATGAGAGTTATATAAAACTATCACCCAGAGTGGTGGGTGACAAAATCTTTGCTGCTGACAGAAAGGGTCGCGTTACTGCTTACGATAAGGCGACGGGCAAATCTCTCTGGGAAATAAATATGAAGAAGACGCCAATCTCCGGTGGAGTGGGGAGCGGTGAAGGCTTGGTGCTGGTCGGCACCAGCGAAGGTGATGTGATCGCCCTGGACGAAAGTAACGGCAAGGAATTGTGGCGTTCTTCTGTCACCAGTGAGATTCTTGCGGTGCCTCGTGCAGCCAACGGCATAGTCGTAGTGCGCACGGTAGACGGAAAACTATTTGGGCTGAATGCCAAAGAAGGTAAACGAGTTTGGGTCTATGACAGCAGCGTACCTGTGTTGACGCTGCGTGGCGCGAGTTCCCCAGTGTTAGTGGGCGATAAGATCATTGACGGTCTTCCCAATGGTAAGTTAGTCGCTCTTAGTTTGAATGAAGGCAAATTACTCTGGGAAGTAAAGATTGCAGAGTCGCGTGGCCGCACAGAAATAGAGCGTTTGGTAGATATTAATGACCCGCAAGTGACCGGCGATACCATTTATGTGACAAGTTTCCAGGGCCGCGTAGCAGCAGTAGCATTGGATTCGGGACGCTTGCTGTGGGCGCGCGATATGTCATCACATGCGGGTGTCGGAGTAGATGAAAACAACTTATATGTCGCAGACGATCAAGGTAATATTTTGGCACTAAGCCAGAGTGACGGACGCACCGTGTGGAAACAAGACAAACTGCACGCCCGTGCCGTTTCTGGACCCGCCGTCTATGGTAATTATGTGGTAGCTGGCGATTTCGAAGGGTATCTACATTGGCTGGCAGTAGATGATGGACATTTTGTCGCACGCGAAAAAATAGATAAGAAAGGTATTATAGCGACACCCATCGCTACTGATGATGCTGTTTACGTATCTGGGAAGGGTGGCATCCTCGCTGCGCTGCGCGCTAATAAGTAGTAAGAAAAATTAACCCACACCACACATCGTTCTTGTTACTCGTTACTTTCAGTGCATCACTGTCGTCATGATCCCCACTGTCGCATTAGTAGGCCGGCCCAATGTCGGTAAATCCACACTCTTCAATGGACTGACGCGCACGCGTGGGGCATTGGTAGCGGATGCGCCTGGACTCACGCGTGACCGTCAGTATGGTGTTGGCAAGGTGGGCGACAGACCTTACCTGGTGGTAGATACCGGTGGTTTGAATGATGCTCGCGAAGATATGCAAAGCCTGGTGGCTGAGCAAACCCTGCTGGCCGTCAGTGAGGCCGATGTCGTCTTGTTGTTAGTGGATGGACGCGAAGGCATCAACGCCACAGATCAGGCGATTGCCGCACAGCTACGTCCATACGGCAAGCCTATTTTCCTGGTCGTTAATAAAATGGAAGGTCAGGATGCTGCCCTAAAGCTTGGTGATTTTCATAGCCTTGGCTTAGGCCAGCCCCACGCTATTTCTTCCGCGCATGGTCAGGGTGTGCCCGAGTTAATGGGCAAGGTGTTGGCCAAACTGCCCAAAGCAGACGAAGAAACTCCGGAAGAAAACAAGGGCGTCAGAATCGCCATTGCCGGCCGCCCCAATGTCGGCAAGTCCACGCTCGTCAACCGCATCCTGGGTGAAGAGCGTGTGCTGGTATTTGATCAACCTGGTACCACGCGCGACAGCATTTATATTCCCTTCGAGCGCAAGGAACGTCATTATGTTTTGATTGACACTGCGGGTGTGCGGCGTCGCGGTAAGATCACCGAGACGATCGAAAAATTCAGCGTTGTCAAAACCTTGCAGGCGATAGAAAGTGCTCAGGTGGTAATTTTTGTATTCGATGCCCAGCAGGGCATCACTGATCAGGATACGCATCTGCTCGGATTTATCCTCGACACAGGCCGGGCATTAGTCATTGCCGTGAATAAATGGGATGGCCTCACGCTGGAAGAGCGTAGCCGGATTAAACAAGAGATCGAGCGAAAATTGCCCTTTCTGGATTTTGCCAAGATGCACTTTATTTCGGCACTCCGGGGCACGCGTGTTACTGACCTGTTCGGCTCAGTAGATAAAGCTTATGCCGCAGCCAGTAAAAAACTGTCCACCCCAGAGCTCACGCGCATCCTGGAGCTGGCTATCAAAACGCATCAGCCGCCTTTGGTACACGGGCGCCGCATCAAGTTGCGCTATGCGCACCAGGGTGGGCATAACCCTCCACTGATTATTATCCACGGAAATCAAACTGAGTCAGTGCCGGAAAGCTATAAACGCTATCTGGCCAGCAGTTTTCGTGAGGCATTGAACTTGACGGGCACGCCGGTCCGCGTGGAGTTCAAAAGTAGTGACAACCCGTATAAGGATCGGAGGAATATTCCTACCGAACGCCAACTCGACAGACGGAAGCGTTTAATCAAGAAAAGGAAGGACGTAAAAAAGAAGTGGTAGGCGTATCTTGAGCTGAATAGGTAGCTCAGTTCTATTAAATGGCCGTTCGCCCTGAGCTTGTCAAGGGTAGGTTGAACCGTTCATAGTTTAACAAGCTCACTACGAACGGTTCAGACTGAGGCACTACCTACAACGGCTAACATTCGCTACTTCGAAAGCCTGGTGTCTTACTCGATTTTGAGGCGACTCGAGCCATCTGGGACGTTGCCATCATGAATCAGGCTTTCACGGCGCTGGCGATAAGCTTCGCGCGTAAAGCTATAAGGGTCAAGTGCGGCTTCGTCCAGGATACGTCCGGCAGACAGCAAGCGTTCGCGTGTCTCTACCGTTCGTGCGGCATATAGACCAACGCTGGCGCCGCCACCGACGTAACTGATGGGGTTGGTAATGCCATCTACGACCAGGCCGCCGGTATCACGCACATTTCTGGACCCGAAGAAGGGTAGCACCAAATAAGGTCCTTCCCCAGCACCCCACACTGCAAGGGTTTGCCCAAAGTCTTCATCATGGGCCTGCATGCCTAGGGGGGTTGCGGGATCCAAAATACCGAGTAGGCCGACAGTCGTGTTGACGAATAGGCGCGAGGTGTCTTCTACGCCCTGGCCGATCTTACCCTGCAACACGTCATTTATGATAACAATCGGATAGGTAAGATTGCTGAAGAAGTTGGAAACCCCCGTTCTAACTGGTTGCGGGGTAATATTTTGATAGCCCGTCGCCACTGGCTTCAGGATTGCCTTATCCAGAGAGTCATTGAAGCTGTATATGGACCGGTTAAATCCTTCATAAGGGTCATTCTCCGCCACATCTGTACCTTGCACTCCTTGCGTGGTGGCGCAGCCGGAGGAAAGCAGCATCATTCCGGCGG
>JAYTIZ010000005.1:0-3269 GCA_043731445.1 Gammaproteobacteria bacterium
AGAGCTGAAATGGATGTGAAGCAATGCCTCAACATGGCCATTGAAGGCGAAACGTATGAGTACACCGAGATGTATCCATCGTTCCGGCATATGGCTGTGCAAGAGCGTGATAACAAGGCTGTTGCGGAATTCGACGAGCAGATCGCGGAATCCAAAGAGCACGCGACTCGTTTTCAGGCCACGTTAGAAAAGGCCGCCAAGCGTTTTGCCGCGTTAGCTAAAGTGGAAGAGCGTCACGCGAACAACTACATCGCTACGCTCGCCAAAGTGGCCGCCTAGTCAATTTACCAGAAGCAGGAGAAATGAAGATGAAAAGATGGCAATGTGTTGTATGTGGTTTTATCTATGACGAAGCCGCCGGTATGCCCAATGAAGGCATTGCCGCGGGCACTCGCTGGACTGATATTTCCGATGCCTGGGCCTGTCCTGACTGTGGTGTTGCCAAGGCCGACTTCGAAATGGTCGAAATCAGCAATGCTGCCTAGTCAAAGCAGCCATGAAACGGTGAAGAGGGCAGAGGAGCAACATCCTTTGTCCCTCTTCATCTATTACATGGCACTGTTCGCTAGAGTAGGGCTATGAACCCCGTTATTATTGGCAGCGGACTCGCGGGCTATACGGTTGCGCGTGAGTTTAGAAAGCTGGATAAGGAAACTCCGCTGACTATTATCACGGCGGATGATGGCTGCTTCTATTCCAAACCCATGCTGTCGAATGCTCTGACCAGTGGCAAGACGCCGGAAACTCTGGCGTCCTTTAATGCTGCTCAGATGGCCAGCCAGCTCAATGCGAATATACTTAATCATGCCAAGGTGGGCGCGATTGATTCGCTACAACGCACGGTGACAGTCAATGGCGAAGCTTTGGTCTATAGCCAATTGGTGTTGGCGCTAGGGGCGGATCCTGTTAAATCTACACTGGCGGGTGATGCCGCGAATCAAGTACTTTCAGTAAACGACCTTCATGACTACGGCAATTTCCGTAAAGCCATTGCTGCCGCTAAGCATATCGTTATTATGGGTGGGGGCTTGATCGGCTGTGAGTTTGCCAATGATTTGAGTAACGCAGGCTTTACCGTCGCGGTAATTCATCCTGGCAAACTGCCCATGAATCAGTTGTTACCACAAGCTGCGAGTCAGGCACTATTACAGTCGTTGACTCAGATTGGAGTTACTTGGCACTTAGAAAAAAAGGTCGAGGCGGTGAACAGTGTAGCAAATGGCTATCGCCTTACGTTGTCTGATGGCACGATACTGGAAACAGATGTAGTACTTTCGGCTATTGGCTTAAGACCACGCATAGCGCTTGCCCAGGCAGCTGGGCTTACGGTGAACCGCGGTATTGTAACGGACAAGTTGCTCAAAACGAGCTCAGATGGTATTTATGCCTTGGGTGACTGTGCCGAGGTAGAAGGTTTGGTGTTACCGTTTGTTCTGCCTATCATGCAGGCCGCTCGAGCTCTGGCTAAAACACTTAGCGGTGACCCCACGCCGGTAAGTTATCCGGCCATGCCAGTAGTAATCAAAACCCCAGCCTGCCCGGTAGTCGTTTCATCTTCGCCTAAACGAAACAATGTTGAGTGGAAGATCGAAGTGAGTGAAGAGGGCGTGCGCGCCCTTCACTACGACGAGAACGACAGCCTGCTAGGTTTTGCCCTAACCGGTAAAGCAACCGCTGAAAAAAGTACACTGATTCAAACTCTGCCACACTGGTTGTAAATCAACTAGGCTAAGTCATTGCACTCAGCTAGTCATCTTTGTTTTTGCGACCCCTATTGATCCACAAATTCACGCCAGCGATGATTAATCCAATCACAACCAAAATAATGAGTCCTTCCATATCGCTCTCCAGTTTTTATAGTAATTTATATAATAAATATAATTAGTTAAGATAAATAGTTAACTAGAAATATTAAGTTGAAGCAGTACTAGGTACGTAAGCAGATTACCACACTGTGTACATAGGTAAAGAGGGGTATAGCCCTTTATGATATATTATTTAACATAATATACATTATGCGAAGTAAATACTATCTCCAGACTTCCTGTATCCGGATACAGCCAGATAAACGCCAGCAAGGATGTAGGGGTAGCGACGCGAGAACTGCACCTATAAATGAACTCCGCTTTGCCACTTCTGACATAAGCAGGATAATAAGTGCTGAGATAAGGACTTTTATAAGGTAGTAGCCCACCCTAAGCAGCCTGTTTGAACAACTCAAAGAAGTTTCGAGTCGTAGCCTCGACCACCTCTTCGAGCGTTATACCGCGTAGATCCGCAATATGCTGTGCGACGTGTTGCACATAGGCAGGTTGATTACTCTTTCCCCGGAAAGGTACTGGAGCCAGATAAGGTGAATCAGTTTCGACCAGGAGGCGATTTAGAGGCAACTGTCTAGCGACCTGTTTAAGTTCCTGAGCGCTGTTAAATGTGACGATGCCAGAAAATGAGATATAGAAATTGAGGTCAAGAGCACGTTGCGCCGTTTCCCAGTCTTCAGTGAAGCAGTGCATGACGCCACCCACCTGATCTGCACCCTCTTCTTTTAATATTCTTAACGTATCTTGTTTAGCTTCGCGATTATGGATAATCAAAGGCTTATCGACAGCTTTCGCAGCCCGAATATGTGTTCTAAAGCGTTCCCGCTGCCATTCCAGATCACCCTGGCTACGGAAGTAGTCCAGTCCGGTTTCACCAATAGCAATAACCTTAGGGTCTTGCGCCAGCTCAATCAGTCGTTCGCAACTGGGTTCTTGGCCGCCCTGTTCATTTGGGTGTAAACCTACCGAGGCGAATATATTAGGATGTTGTTTGGCCAAGGAGAGCACGGCAGGAAAATCTTCCATGGTGATACAGACACACAGCATGTGCCCTACCCCATGCCGCGCGGCGTTCTCTAATATCTCTGTTAAACCGTCTGTGGAATTAGCTAGATCGAGTCTGTCGAGATGACAATGGGAATCCACCAGCATCATGGGCTACATAGTATGCGTGTCGCGTTCAGCCTGGAGCATACCGGCAAGGTGAGTCTCTATTTTATTGCGTGCCGCACCCCCATCCAGACTGCCAAACTGCACACCAATACCGGCAACACGATTACCTTGCGCGCCTTTGGGAGTGATCCAGGCCACACGCCCAGCAACGGGTAATTTTTCCGGCTCGTTCATAAGAGAGAGCAGAATAAATACCTCGTCACCGAGGTTATAGCTCTTCGTGGTGGGAATAAATACGCCACCATTTTTTACGTAAGGCATATACGCAGCGTAGAG
>JAYTIZ010000006.1:0-7508 GCA_043731445.1 Gammaproteobacteria bacterium
GTACCTGTGAGCAAGGATTCAAGATATTCCACCAGCGGCGGAATAACGAGCTCATAACCCCAACTGTGAAAGAGATCGAGCAAGTCACGACGTAGCCACTCCAGACGCTCGGCCTGTGGCGGCAGCACGTCTTCGATGCCTTCGGGTAACAACCAGCGGTCTTGATTGGCCATAGTGTGAGTGGCCTGTATAAGCGCCCGTTTAGTCAAAGCTCAGGGTAGAATTTTTCAGTATTATCCGTTGACAAGATAAAACAACGCAACACCGGCTAACATAGTGGTCACGCGCTACTTCTTGGCTGGCACCTGGTCATGCTGGACTTCAGATCGCCCCTGTGGTGACTTGAAGTACTTAAAGAACTCCGCACCCGGATCAACCACTACTATATCGCTCTTATCGCTGAAAGTATTTTTATAGGCATTCAAGCTGCGATAGAGTGAGTAAAACTCCTGGTCATTTCCATAAGCAGTGGCATAGGTATTCGCTGCCTGGGCATCACCCTCACCGCGAATGCGCTCTGCTTCGCGAAAAGCATCCGCCAGAATAATCGTGCGTTGGCGATCGGCATCCGCACGGAGAGTCTCAGCTGCCTCATAACCGCGGGCGCGTGAATCCTTAGCGACGCGAGCGCGCTCAGCACGCATCTTCTGATAAATCGAATCACTCACTTCCTTCTGCAGATCCACACGGCGTAAGCGCACATCCACGACCTCAATACCAAATTGCTGGGCCTGCTGATTAGCGGCAATGGTCAAGATGGCCATAATCTCCGCGCGATCTCCTGAGACAACATCCTGAATGGTGCGTTTACCAAACTCGCCACGCAAGCCAGCCTTGACGATCTTGTATAAACTTGTTCCGGCGCGCGCTTCATCACCACCCGTCGTAGTGTAATAGCGTGACACATCAATAATCCGCCATTTGACGAAGGAGTCAACGATGACATTCTTCTTTTCCTTGGTCAGATAACTTTCCGGTTCAGCTTCCAGGGTTTGTATCCGGCCATCAAAGGTACGTACGTTGTTTATGAGCGGCCACTTGAAATGAACACCTGGCTGCAAATCCGTGCGCAATACCTTGCCCAATTGGAACAGTATGGCACGCTCAGCCTGACCTACCGTATAGGTAGACAGAATGAGGATCACGGCCACTACGACCAGCATAATAATGCTGAGTGTTTTGGTCTGCGCCATTAGGGTTCTCCCCGAGTGCGGCTACGGTCACGCAGGTTATCTTTCAATTCTGTGGGTGCGGGTATAGTTTTTGGGCCTGCTTCGGGTGCAGTCGCCGATGGCAGTGTCGTTGCCGACTCATTACGTTGCTGTGTAAGCCGATCAAGTGGCAAGTACAACAAATTATTCCCGCCTTTCACATCCACCAGCACCTTACCGGTATTCGCCATCACCGACTCAATGGATTCGATGTAGAGACGTTCGCGCGTAATCGCTGGCGCTTTTTTATACTCGTCTAACACCTGAAGAAAACGATTCGTCTCGCCTTCCGCCTGGGCGATAACTTTAGACTTATAGGCATTCGCATCTGCGATCCGGCGTGCCGCGTCACCGCGCGCTGTTGGCACAACACCATTTGAATAGGTATTGGCTTCGTTGATCAAACGCTCTCTGTCCGCATCGGCCTGCACTGCATCCTGGAAGGCTTGCTGAACTTCTTCCGGCGGCTGGGCATTTTGCATATTGACGTTAATAACCAGCAGGCCCGCCTTGTAGCGGTCAAGAATTTTTTGTATCAGTTCTTTGGATTGACCCTGAATCTCATCACGTCCTTCATGCAGCACAAAATCCACCGAACTCCTGCCGATAATTTCGCGCACCGCACTTTCCGTAACCTGCTTGAGAGTAAAGTCCGGATCGTTTACGTTGAACAGGTAGGCAGATGCGTCCTTGACTTGATATTGCACAGAAAAGCCGACGTCAACGATGTTTTCATCCTGCGTCAACATCAGAGCTTCATCGGGCACGGATACATTCTGTTTCAGCCCATCAGAGCGAATGCCTACTTCAATATTTTGGATCTGATTAACATTGACCACTTTCACTGTTTCGATGGGATAGGGCAAGTGCCAGTGTGGCCCCGGGCCTTTGCTAACAGAATATTTTCCGAATTGCAAAACAACACCCTGCTCGGCGGGATTGACGATGTAGATACCTGACAAGAGCCACACCACCACAACCAGGATGGCCAGCAAGCTCAGTCCTGGGCCACCGACAGACTTGCTGCTGCCACCACCACCCTCAGCGCGCTTGGCGCCAAACAGACCTTTAAAGGTCTGCTGCAACTTGCGCAGCAGTTCGTCCAGATCGGGCGGTCCCTGCTCGTTGTTCTTACGGTTGCCCCAGGGATCTTTATTCCCTGAATCACCCGGCTCATTCCAGGCCATTTTTACTCCAGTGACGCTTCGTTATTGGCACAGCCATTTCATTATTATTAATCTTAACATTTACCCGCAAGAAATTCCCAACTTAGCAAGCTTCCGCGCTCGCCACCGTGTCGTTTATACCGTAGTAACACCGCTCGTCCGCGTGGAGATGTTCGCTGAGCGCAATATGCAGCAGATCCAAGCCCTGCCCCATGTGGGCGGACAGCCAGATACGCCGTACCCGACCGTTTTCATCCCGCTCCAGACGCGGCTCACCACCACCTTCCAGCAGGTCAATTTTATTGTATATCTCGATCTGGGTGATGTCTTCGGCGCCGATCTCTTTCAGCACCCGATTGACCTGTTCGATATGAGCATGACGCCCTTCATCGTAAGCATCCACCACATGCAGAAGAACATTAGCGTCACGCGTCTCTTCCAAGGTAGAGCGGAACGCGGCGACCAGATCGTGGGGCAAATGACGGATGAAGCCTACGGTATCGGCCAGAATCACTGGCTCACCTTTAGCCAGTTCAATGCGGCGCAATGTGGGGTCGAGCGTGGCGAACAACTGGTTGGCGGCATACACGCTGGCGCCCGTCAGGCGGTTGAATAACGTGGATTTGCCGGTGTTGGTGTAGCCCACTAACGCAGCAGTGAATAACTCTGCCTTGCGTCGTGAGCGTCTGCCTTGAGCTCGTTGCGTGCGGACCTTTTCCAGGCGTTTATTGATCTGCTTTATGCGATTACCAATCAGCCGCCGGTCAGTTTCTAACTGCGTTTCACCTGGTCCGCGCAAACCGATACCACCCTTCTGGCGCTCTAAGTGAGTCCAGCCTCGCACCAGGCGGGTGGACAGATGTTGTAGCTGAGCCAGTTCGACTTGCAGCTTGCCTTCATAGGTACTGGCACGCTGAGCGAAGATATCAAGTATCAGTCCGGTGCGATCCAGCACACGGCATTGCAGCAGACCTTCCAGATTACGTTCCTGTGCCGGTGAAAGGTCATGATTAAATAGCACCAGCTCAGCCTGTTCCTGCTGCACGGCAACGCGGACTTCTTCGGCCTTGCCGGAGCCTATGAAATATTTGGGGTCGGGTTTCTGACGGGTACCGGTGATGACCGTCTGGATAGTAGCCCCTGCCGAGCGGGCAAGCTCATGCAGTTCCTCCAGATCTTCACGTTCGCGCTCGCCGTGAAAATCCAGATGCACCAGGATAGCGCGCTCACCAGCTTGCGGGCGGTCAAACAATCACTGTCCCATCTTTGCTTGGCAAGAAATCAGGTATTACCAGGATCAGCAGGCAACTCATCCGCAGCAGTGAGTTTGATATTACGCGCGGGAACAACCGTAGAGATGGCATGCTTGTAAACCATTTGGCTCACGGTATTTTTCAACAACACCACAAACTGATCAAATGATTCAACCTGACCTTGTAGTTTAATGCCATTTACCAGATAAATTGAAACCGGAATCCCTTCTCTACGCAACGCATTCAGGAAGGGGTCTTGAAGTGATTTTCCTTTAGTCATATCCATTCTCCTTTTTCTCGTTATTAGGGCCTGACTACCTGGATAATAAAGACGTCACCTCACCTGTTTTGCTAGGGTGAAACTGCTTTACCACAAAGCTCTAATGCCGCTGCAAAGACATGAGTATTCAAGCTGTCCAGCCAGTGCGTTTCTTGTTCGGAACGCAGCCAGGTAAACTGGCGTTTAGCAAGCTGACGAGTAGCTATAATAGCTTGTTTGGTCATATCCTCGCAATCGGTTTTGCCTTCCAGATAACGCCAGATCTGCCGGTAACCCACAGCCCGTAATGCGGGTTTTTGCAGGTCTAAATCACCTCTCTTTCGCAAACCTTCTACCTCTGCTATCAGGCCTAGCTTCAACATTTCCTGAAAGCGCTGTTCGATACGCGTGTGCAGCACACTACGGTCGCTCGGAGCCAATACAAGTTTTACGACAGAATAAGGTAACGTTTGGGCAACACCCCGCACATAAAGTTCCGTCTGCGTAATGCCCGATAATTCATACACCTCCAGCGCGCGTTGGATGCGTTGCGGGTCATGATGATGAATACGTTGAGCAGCGGCGGGGTCAATGCTGGCTAGCCGGGCATGCATGGCAGGCCAGCCGATCGCCTGTGCTTCGGCCTCTAGTTGCGCACGCACCTTACTATTCGCGCTCGGCATGTCGGACAAGCCCTGCTGCAAGGCACGGAAATAAAGCATGGTGCCACCCACCAGTAAGGGAATGCGTCCGCGCGCCGTGATCTCGGCCATCTCGCGCAGTGCATCGTGCCGGAATTGCGCCGCCGAATAAGCGTCTGCCGGATCGCGAATATCAATAAGACGGTGCGCGACACGCTCACGCAGCTCGCGGCTCGGTTTGGCAGTGCCTATGTCCATGCCTCGGTAGACCATGGCGGAATCCACGCTGATGATGTCAACAGGAAGCGCGTCAACGAGACGCACGGCAAGTTCGCTCTTGCCAGAAGCAGTGGGACCCATCAGAAAAATAGCGGGGTTTATCTTGAAATTTGCTACTGTTGCCACGCTACTGTCCGCGCATAAATAATTTGTCCAGCTCATCCACGCTGAACGCTATCCACGTCGGACGTCCGTGATTGCACTGCCCACTGCGCTCAGTATTTTCCATATCGCGTAACAACGCATTCATCTCCGGCACAGTGAGACGACGATTAGCGCGCACCGAAGTATGGCAGGCCAGCGTGGACAAGATACTGTCCATGTGTTCACGGATGCGAGTGCTGCTGTTGTGTGTGATCAAATCAGATAGCACATCACGCACTAATGCAACAACATCTTCCTGAGCCAGTAGCGCAGGAACTCGCCGCAGTGCCAGGGCTTCCGGACCCATGCGACTGAGCTCAAAGCCGAGCTCAGTAAAAAATGGCGCGTGTTCTTCGGCAAGACTCGCCTCACGTTCGCTCACCGCCACAGTAACGGGCACAAGCAGGGGTTGCGATTCGACACCCTGACCTTCCAGAGTATTCTTCAAGCGTTCATACGTAATGCGTTCATGCGCGGCGTGCATATCCACCATCACTAAGCCCTGAGCATTCTGCGCCAGAATGTAAATGCCGTGCAGTTGTGCCAAGGCATAGCCCAGCGGTGGAATCTGCTCAGCCTGGGTGTGACTGGGTAACTCAGCAAGTTTGTGGAATGCCGCCGCATACGCACCGCTCTGCTCGCGCACTTGCAACGGCATAGGGAACTGTGTGCTGACTGCCGGACGGTGCGGCACATTCATCTGCGCAGGAGACTCTGTAGGTTTCGCACTTGCGGAAGACACATTCCCCGGCCTGACTTTAGCCAAGGCCTGATGTAGGCTGCGAAACAGAAAATCATGTACCAGACGGCTATCGCGGAAACGCACCTCGTGTTTGGCGGGATGCGCGTTCACATCCACCTGATCTGGAGGAATTTCCAGATACAACACAAACGCCGGATGACGTCCGTGATACAACACGTCCTGATAAGCCTGGCGCACGGCGTGCGCAACCAGCTTGTCGCGCACCATGCGCCCGTTCACATAAAAATATTGCAGATCAGTCTGGCTGCGCGAAAAAGTAGGTAATGCTATCCACCCACTTAAGCGCAGCTCAGTCGCTTCAAAATCCAGCCGCAAAGCATTTTCGATGAAAGTCTGCCCGCACAGACTGGCCACACGCTGCGCCTGTTCGCGCTCTGCGTCGGCAAGCCGCAGGCTATAAATGACGCGCTGATTGTGTGACAGTTCAAACCCTGCCTCAAAGCGGCTCAAAGCAATGCGCTTGACGACATCTTCAATGTGGCTGAATTCGGTTTTCTCGGTACGCAAAAATTTGCGCCGCGCCGGAGTATTGAAAAAGATGTCACGCACTTCCACCGTCGTGCCCAACGGATGCGCTACCGGTTCCGGCTCCACATTCAACTCACGACCATCGCCACGGATGCGCCAGCCGTTGCTCTCATTGTGCGTTCGCGAACAAAGCTCCAAACGCGACACTGAACTAATGCTCGGCAACGCTTCGCCACGAAACCCAAGGCTGCGTACCTGCTCTAAATCTTCCAGGCTATGTATTTTGCTGGTGGCGTGGCGGCTCAGCGCCAACGCAAGATCTTCCTTATGAATGCCGCCACCATCATCACGCACCTTGAGCAGACGCAGACCGCCCTGCTCAACCTCTATCTGAACATGGCGCGCGCCTGCATCCAGACTGTTCTCCAGCAGCTCTTTGACCACCGAGGCAGGACGTTCCACTACCTCGCCGGCCGCTATCTGGTTAATTAACTGAGGGGGGAGACGCTGTATACGCATCGCTAAGGCAAACAAAAGATGGAAACACTAAGACTAAAAGAAAACGGGCGTGAGTGCTAGCTCGATAAGAACCCAAACACGACATCAAAAATTATCTAGAGAACTAGATTGTTAACTATCACTACCCGGCACGCGTAACACTTCGCCGACCTTTATCATCTCACCCGATAACTTGGTGTTGGCTGCGCGCAGGCTGTCTGTGCTGACGCGGTATTGCTTGGCAATACCGGACAAGGTTTCACCGGGCGCTACTACGTGCTCGTGTTTGGGTTGGTCTTGCTGAGCCAATGCCGTACCGGGTGGCGTATGCTTGGTAAAAAATGTGCGGACACCTGCCATAATGGCATTAGCAAGTTTTTCCTGATGTGCAGGATCGCGCAGCTTCTTTTCTTCTGCAGGGTTGGAAATAAACGCAGTCTCAACCAGGATAGAAGGAACATCCGGCGACTTCAGCACGAGGAAACCCGCCTGCTCGACGTGCTGTTTATGCACACTACCGATTTCTTTCAACGAAGTTAAGACGCTTGAGCCGACATCCAGGCTGGCTTCCGTGGTGGCAGTCTGCGATAGATCCAGCAACACCGAGGCGAGCAGCTCATCTTTATCATCGAGGCTTACGCCGCCTACCAGGTCAGCGGCATTTTCGCGATCCGCCAGCCAGCGGGCTGCTTCGTTAGTCGCACCACGCTGCGATAATGTATACACCGACGAGCCTTTGGCATCCGCATTATAAAACGCATCAGCGTGGATGGAGATAAACAGGTCGGCCTTTTCCGCCCGCGCCTTGTTGATGCGCTGGCGCAGG
>JAYTIZ010000007.1:0-4224 GCA_043731445.1 Gammaproteobacteria bacterium
ATCTACGATTTCGCCGATGAAGGTGACGTTGTAATCCATCAAACTCTGTACGCCGGAAACAGGTGCGGTCTTGTTCACGAAATACGGAAAGCTCATCTCGATGTGGCCGGTTTCAGCGTTAAGGCGCTTGGTCATTTCGTGCAGCATGTCCTTGAACGACGTCACGGAAATCTCGCGTTCGTGCTGGTTTAGAATTTCCACGAAGCGCGACATGTGCGTGCCCTTGAAATTGTGCGGCAGGTTCACGTACATATTGAAATTGGCGATGGTGTGCTGTTCGCCGCCGGTGCGGTCTTTCACGCGCACGGGGTGGCGGATATCTTTGATGCCGACCTTGTTGATGGCAATGTGGCGTGTGTCCAGGCTGCCCTGTACATCCGCAATCGCAGATACGATGCTGGGTTTCGCAGCTATTTTCATATCGCATTTTCCTCGATTATAGCCCGCTGCGACGACGCTTTTTTGTGGGTTGTGTTGTCGTCCGTGTAGCGCACGCAGGCGCGTTCCGTTTCCCACAGGGTGACTGCGCTTACGCGCACGCGTTCGTTGTTGAGCGTGCGTGAGAGGCTGCCATAAAAATAGGCGGCGATGTTTTCCGCTGTGGGATTTTGCGTATCAAAGGGTGGAATATCGTTCAGATAGCGGTGATCGAGTGTCTTGGTCAGGGCACGCGCCGCATTTTTGATAACCTTAAAATCCACACCCATACCCGCTTCGTCCAGGCTGGTAGCTACTGCTTCGACCTCAAGTTTCCAGTTGTGGCCGTGCATACGCTTACAGTCACCCGGGTAATCACGCAGGGTGTGAGCACAGGCGAAATCGGTGACAATCTTAAGGGTGTAGTGGGCGGCCATGGCGTGTTTCCTGTGGGGAATTTCTCTCCACGAAATTCCCGACTATTTTACTATGTTTTTGCTGGCCGGGAAAGCCTGATCCTGACGCGATCAAGAAGTCCTATTGCACTTACCTATCTGGCTTAGCTTGCCCGTGTAACGATGTAAGTCGCAATCGCGCGCAAGGTGTCAGCCCGCGCGTCAAGCCCGTCCAGACTTTGCAGGGTCTGATCGTGTAATTCTTGGGCCATTTGTTTGGCGCGCGCCATGCCGAGCAGGGCCGGATAGGTCGGTTTGTTGCGGGCCATATCGGCACCTTGCGTTTTGCCTAGCGTGGCAGTGTCGCCCTCGACATCCAGAATGTCATCCTGAATCTGAAAGGCAAGGCCGATGCATTTTGCGTAATGATCCAACTTGTTCAGCACAGTGCTGTCCACGTCCGGTTTGCTTAGCGCTCCTAGCATCACGCTGGCACGGATCAATGCACCGGTCTTGTAGATATGCATCATTTCCAGTTCTGCCAGTTCGATCGTACGGCCCATGGCGTCCAAATCAATAGCCTGCCCGCCGACCATGCCCCGTGAACCGATCGCCTGGGTCAAGGTTTCAAGCATCTTCAGATGCAGTGCCGGATTCACTGGCATATGAGCATCATGAACGAGTACATGTAACGCCAGTGAATGCAGGGCATCACCCGCCAGAATAGCAGTGGCCTCACTGAAGGCTTTGTGGCAGGTAGGTTTGCCGCGGCGCAGATCGTCATCGTCCATGGCCGGCAGATCATCGTGAATCAATGAATAGGCATGGATCATTTCCACTGCGCAGGCCGGTGCGTCCAAGGTTTCAAGCTCTACTCCCAATGCCGCGCCAGTGGCGTAGACCAGGGTCGCACGGATGCGTTTACCGCCACCTAGCACGGAATAACGCATCGCCTCATGCAGGCTAGTGGGCACTACGGTGGCAGGAGGCAGGCGCTCATCAAGCGCTTGCTCCACGCGCGCCTGATATTGGGACATAAGCTCGGCGAAGGACATGTAGTTGAGTCTCTCTGATAACTAGGTGATGGTGAGAAATTTAATCTTCTGTGTCGAAGTTTTCGATAGTGATCTGGCCGTTCTTCTCCATCAAGATTTGCACTTTTTGTTCGGCATCTTGCAGGGCTTTCTGACAGATACGGGTCAGCTCAATGCCGCGCTGAAAATCCTGGAGCGACTGCTCCAGGCTGATCTCGCCTTTTTCCATACGCTCCACGAGCGCCTCTAGTTCCTTGAGGGCGGCTTCAAAATCAAGAGCCTGCTGTTTTTTTGGCATGACTGGTCACTCGTATGGATCTAACCCGCATGGTAGCCTAGAGACTTGCGCGGGGGCAATAATGGCATGCTCTAAATATCACTGCGCCACTATGCACAAGACGGGAACTTTGTCAGAATCAAAATAATTATGAAGCCGCCAAGAATCTATCTGATGAGTGCACTCACCTTATGCCTTACGGCGTTAGCCATGCCTGTCTATGCGGCAGATCAGGCAGAGATTAGCGCGTATTTCCGCGCAGGTGTGGAGCACGGCAGGGACAACGATTACACAGGTGGCATCGCTTATTTTGATAAGGTCATCGTGCTGATGCCTGCACAGCCTAGTGATCCGGGCGAGGCCATTAACCTTGCCAGCGCTTATTACAATCGTGGCACGCTAAAAGCAAAGCTGGAGGATTATCAGGGTGCCGTGGCCGATTTCGATCAGGCCATCGCCCTACGTTCAGATTATGCTAATGCCTATGACAACCGCGCCACGGCGAAAAACCAGCTTCAGGATTTTTCCGGCGCGATCAGTGATTGGGAAAAAGGGCTGGAATTGAATCCGAAACTGAAAGACGATATTCAGCCCCAGATTGACCAGGCAAAAGCACAGTTAAAGCAGTAAACAGCCCTTCTGAGCCTCTTTTATTAATTTTAAGATATTGATTTTATTGTAATTTTTTATAATTGGGGGGCTTTCGTCAAATAGTTGACATTTCCTGCGCTAATCGCTACCATGCTCCGTAATTATCTCTTGTAACGTGCTTGAAATGGTGTAAATTGCGCGTCGCGGGTGCTGTTTTGGTGTGTGGTATGAATTTTGCCTGATAGTGATTTGAAAGATTTGCTCTACCAGATAGTGTGCTTTTAGATTCGTAAACTAGAGTCGGCCAGCCAAGTGCCTGGCCTTGCGAGGATGGAATGAAGAATCAGACATTTACATTGTGGTCAGTGATGCTAGTGGCTCTGGCCAGTTTGGCATTTCCTGCCTGGGCTGCGGATGAAAAAGAGGGCGATATTCTCCCTACCTTGACTGCTCATAAAGTGATTGTGAAGGCAGACGGTAAAGAAGTGCTGGAAGCGGCAGAACGCGCCCAGCCAGGTGAGGTCATTGAATACAAGGTGGTTTATCAGAACAAAAGTGATCACGAAGTCGCGGGTTTACAGGCCACGCTTCCCGTGCCAGCCGGTATGGAATATCTATCGGATACCGCCAAGCCAGTGCCGGTAACGGCGAGTCTGGACGGTGACAAATACGCCGCCGTGCCGCTGAAGCGCAAGGTGAAATTACCCGATGGTAAAGAAGAAGAGCGCACGGTGCCGTACGCGGAATACCGCTTTTTGCGTTGGGACATCGGTGCGCTGAGCAAAGGCAAAAATTCAACAGTGATAGCGCGCATGCGCGTCACGCCGAATGTAGCAGCCGAAGCAACGCAGGTGAAGGAAGACAAGAAGTAGCAGCAACCAAATTTTAAAATTTTTCGAACTACCAAATCTACACAGGAATAGAGGGGAACCCCAATGAAAATATCCATGCATAGCAGCGTCTGGAATAGCTTAACGGCACTGTTCAGACTCAATAAAATCATCGCCGCCTTCGCGGTGCTATTCCTGTTTGGAACAGTAACTGCCGTCCAGGCCGCTGGTACGCCTATTGGCACCGTTATTGGTAACCAGGCATCGGCAACGTATACCGATGCGTCTAACGTAACGCGCACCGCGACATCTAATCTTGTGACGACCATTGTGCAGCAGGTCGCGAGCTTCACACTCACCGCCAGCCAGTCGCAATTCGCGGCCCCCGGCGGCGAAGTTGTCTACCCGCATACCTTGACCAACACCGGCAACGGCACCGACACGTTTGATCTTTCGGTCGTCAATGCAGGTGGTGATGACTTCAACCTTAACAACTTGTTCCTCTATGCCGACGCCAATGGCGATGGTATCGCGGACAATAATATCCCCATCACCAGCACGGGTCCCTTGGCAGCAGACGGCATCTTCCGCTTCGTAGCCGTAGGTAACGTCCCGGGCGTGGGCGTCGTGGCAGGTAACACGGCTCTTATTACGGTCAGCGCAGTGGGCAATGCCGCAGC
>JAYTIZ010000008.1:0-7799 GCA_043731445.1 Gammaproteobacteria bacterium
CCGTACTTTTGTATGATCAGAGACATGTTAAAAAAGGCCGCAGATTATCACTTGCCAGTGGATTAGACAAACGAAATAGCGTCAACTTAGCTGCTCGCGTACCCAGTCTGAGACACCTTTCAATGCGTTGTCCAGCCCTGCGGGGTCATTGCCTCCCGCCTGGGCCATGTCGGCGCGACCGCCGCCTTTGCCACCCACTTGCTGGGCAACGACGTTGACAAGATCGCCGGCCTTGATGCGGGCCATGTAGTCGGGGGTCACGCCAGCTACGACGCTGACCTTGCCGTCAGTGACCGTTGCCAGCACTACGGCGGCTGAGCCAAGTTTATTTTTGAGTTGATCTACGGTATCACGCAGGGATTTCGCATCGGCTCCGTCGAGGCGTTCGGCCAATACTTTAATGCCGTTGATATTTTGTGCGCGTTCGGCGAGATCGCTGCCCGCCGAACTGGCGAGCTTGCCCTTGATCTGCTCCAGTTCTTTTTCCAGCTTGCGCGTGCGGTCTAATAATTGACGTACTTTGTCGTCTACGTTGTCGCGTCCGCCTTTGACGAGATCGGCAACGCGTAGCAGGCGCGCTTCACTTTCGTCCAGCCAGGCCAGGGCAGTTTCGCCAGTGATAGCCTCGATACGCCGCACACCGGAGGCAACACCGCCTTCCGCGACGATTTTGAACAGACCGATGTCGCCTGAATGGCGCACATGAGTGCCGCCGCACAGTTCGGTGGAGAAATCGCCGAGGCGCAACACGCGCACTTCTTCAGAATATTTTTCACCGAACAACGCCATTGCACCGCTGGCCATGGCCTGATCCAGGGCCATGAGCTGGGTTTCTGCCGCGTGGTTCGTGCGGATTTGTGCGTTGACGAGGTGTTCGATGGTACTGACCTGTTCCTGACTTAACGGTTCGAAATGAGAGAAGTCAAAACGCAGCCGTTCGGCGTTGACCAGCGAACCCTTCTGTGTGACATGCTCGCCGAGTGTTTTGCGCAATGCCGCGTGCAGCAGGTGGGTCGCGGAGTGATTAGCGGCCGTTGCCTGCCGTGCAGGTTCATCTACTTCGGCGCTTACGTTATCGCCGAGTTTCAGGCTGCCTGATTTCATCATGCCTGAATGGGTGTGTGCAGCCGCTTGCTTTTGGGTGTCCTGCACTTCAAACACTGCGTGGGCATTCTGTAACACACCGCGATCACCCACTTGTCCGCCGGACTCGGCGTAAAACGGTGTGTGTTCGAGAATCACCACGCCTGCCTGACCTTTAGCCAAAGTCTGCACGGTTTTCCCTTCGAAATAGAGACCAGTGACGCGGGACTGTTGTACCAAGGTATCATAGCCCGTGAAGTCGGTAGACCCGTCAATATCCAGCTTGCCGCCCGCAGCGCTGGTGCCGAATTGGCTGGCAGCCCGTGCGCGTTCGCGCTGTGCCGTCATGGCCTGTTCAAAACCGGCATGGTCGAGTTCCAGGCCGCGCTCGCGCGCAATCTCGGCGGTCAAATCCACCGGAAAGCCATACGTATCATACAGGCGGAACACTGTCGCGCCAGGAATGCGTTTGTCACTTAGCGAACCAATATCCTGTTCAAGCATGCGCAGACCTTGCTCCAGGGTTTCGGCAAAGCGTTCCTCCTCCTGTTTGATGACACGCTCAATTCTAGCTTGCGCTTTGCTGAGTTCCGGATAAGCCGTGCCCATCTCTGCGCACAGCGGGGCGACCAGTTTATAAAAGAACGCTTCGTTCAAACCAATTTTATGTCCATGACGCAGCGCGCGGCGCATGATGCGGCGCAATACGTAGCCACGTCCTTCATTAGCAGGAATGACGCCATCTAAAATTAAAAAGGCCGTGGCGCGAATATGATCAGCGATCACGCGCAGTGAATTGTTGCCGGGCAGATTTTGGGATTTTTTGTTATCGGTTTTTGTGGTCTCGACCAGCTTAGAGATCGCAGCGATGAGATGCCGGAACAGATCAATATCGTAATTACTGGCAACACCCTGCATGACTGCGGCGAGGCGCTCCAGTCCCATGCCGGTGTCCACTGAAGGATGGGGGAGGGGCATGAGCTCGCCATCGCCACCGCGATCATATTGCATGAATACGAGATTCCAGATTTCGACGTAACGGTCACCTTCCGAATCTGCGCTACCCGGTGGGCCGCCTGCGATATGTGGGCCGTGATCGTAGAAAATTTCCGAGCACGGACCGCACGGACCGGTGTCACCCATAGACCAGAAATTATCCTTCGCACCGCAGCGCGAAAAACGTGCGGGATCAACACGCACTTCTTTTAACCAGATGTCTGCGGCTTCGTCATCTTCCTCGAATACGGTGATCCAGAGTTTTTCCGGCGGAAGTTTTAAGGTCTGAGTCAAAAATTCCCAGGCGTAGCGGATAGCCTCGTGCTTGAAGTAATCGCCGAAGCTGAAATTACCCAGCATCTCGAAGAAGGTGTGGTGGCGCGCAGTGTAACCGACATTTTCCAGATCATTGTGTTTGCCACCAGCCCGCACGCAACGTTGGCTACTCACTGCGCGCTGGTAAGGACGTTTATCGAGCCCTAAAAAAACTTCTTTGAACTGCACCATGCCGGCATTGGTGAACAGCAGCGTAGGGTCATTCGCGGGCACGAGTGAACTACTCGACACGATCGCATGGTCGTGTGCGTGAAAATAATCCAGGAAAATCTTGCGTAGTTCGCTGCTTGTCATGACTATATGGGTATCTCTAAAAGTTACTCGTCATCGTCAGCCCCTTTAAGGGCGGCGGTAATCTGTTCCATCGTAAAGCCGCGCTGTTGCAGGAAACGTCCTTGCTGCACGCGTTTGCGATAATCACTGGCAGGACTTCGGCCGAAGCGTTTGCGTTGAGCTTCTTGCGCAGCCGCGCGCCACTGTGGTGCATTTATTTTAACAGAGTCGGCGATCAGCGTGGCAGCGATGCCGCGTTCACGCAGATCTGCCCGGATATGCAACGGACCAAATCCTTTGCTGATGCGGGATTGGATAAAGCTTTCCGTGAACCGCTCATCACTCAGGAGATTTTCCTGGATTAACCGTGCGAGCAGCGCCTCAATCTCGCCGGAGTCGAAATCTTTATCAGTGAGTTTACGGCGCAGTTCTGTGATGGAATGCTCGCGCCGGGCCAGCAGGTTAAGCGCCGTTTGTCTGAGGCTAAGCGTCACCCTCAACCGTCTCTGGTTCAATGGTGGGGCTGGTCTTGACGAGTAACTTGGCGCGAATTTTATCTTCGATTTCGCGCGAGGTGTCGGGATGTTCTTTTAGGTACATGCGTGCATTGTCTTTGCCCTGGCCGATACGATCGCCGCCGTAGCTGTACCAGGCGCCGGATTTTTCCACGAACCCGGCTTGCACACCGAGCTCAATGATTTCGCCTTCGCGGGAAATGCCTTCGTTGTAGAGAATTTCGAACTCAGCCTGTTTAAAAGGCGGTGCGACTTTATTTTTGACGACCTTCACACGTGTCTCGCTGCCGATGACTTCATCGCCTTTTTTCACTGAAGCAATGCGGCGGATGTCGAGGCGTACCGAGGCATAGAATTTTAGCGCATTACCGCCGGTAGTGGTTTCGGGGTTGCCGAACATCACGCCGATCTTCATGCGGATCTGGTTGATGAAGATGACCAGCGTGTTTGAGCGTTTGATATTGGCGGTGAGCTTGCGCAAGGCCTGCGACATGAGGCGCGCCTGCAAACCCATATGTGAATCACCCATCTCGCCTTCGATTTCGGCTTTAGGGGTGAGCGCTGCGACCGAGTCTATTACTATCACGTCCACGGCGCTGGAACGCACCAGCATATCGGTGATTTCCAGGGCTTGCTCGCCCGTGTCGGGCTGTGAGACCAGCAGATCGTCTACGTTCACGCCCAGTTTTTGAGCATATTGCGGGTCGAGTGCGTGCTCAGCGTCCACGAAGGCCGCTGTGCCGCCCAACTTCTGTACTTCGGCGACGACTTGCAGCGTGAGGGTGGTTTTGCCGGACGATTCCGGACCGTAAATTTCCACTACGCGCCCGCGCGGCAGGCCACCAATGCCCAGTGCGATATCCAGCCCCAGCGAGCCGGTCGAAACGGACTCGACGTCGCGGATCATTCCGGCATCGCCCATGCGCATTACCGCGCCCTTGCCGTACTGTTTTTCGATCTGACTCAGTGCAGCGCTGAGGGCTTTTTGTTTGTTATTGTCCATCTGCGTCGCCTCGTTAGCTCGTTAAAATATGGCCTGATTATTACACAAATCCCATACGCTTCGGCTATTTTTTGAGGGCTGGCGTGAGGTGTGGGGCGATCTCTTGCAGGATGGCCTTAAACACGCGTGGACTACCCGCTACAACGTTGCCTGTCGCGAGAAATTCGTTGCCACCGCTGAAATCGCTGACCAGCCCGCCTGCCTCTTCGATGAGCAAGGCACCTGCGGCCATGTCCCAGGGGCTCAGGCCGATTTCCCAAAAACCATCCAGACGGCCCGCGGCGACATAGGCAAGATCGAGTGCGGCTGAGCCCGGGCGACGGATACCCGCAGTCAGGTTGTGCAAGGCCTTGAAGGTGGCGATGTAGGCATCGAGATGTTGTTGCATGCGGAAGGGAAAGCCCGTGCCGAGCAGGGCGCCATCCAGACCTTTAAGTTTAGTCACCCGCAGGCGGCGATCATTGAGTTTAGCACCCGCGCCGCGCGAGGCGGTGAACAACTCCTGACGCATCGGGTCGTAGATAACGGCCTGCTCAAGCTGGCCCTTATGCTGGAGGGCGATGGACACGGCAAACTGCGGAAACCCGTGCAGAAAATTGGTGGTGCCATCCAGCGGGTCAATGATCCAGCAATATTCATCGCCGCTGTGCGAGCCGCTTTCTTCGGCGAGAATCGCGTGATCAGGGTACGCCTTGCGCAGGATTTTGATGATCTCCTGCTCGGCCTGGAAATCAATCTCGCTGACAAAGTCGTTTTGCCCTTTCAGGGTGACATCGAAACTGTCTACGCGCTCTACTGCGCGTGCGATAATATTACCGGCGCTACGTGCGGCACGTACCGCGATGTTGAGCATGGGATGCATGGGTTTTTTAAGAGCGAGTAAGCAGTAGAAGATGGCAAGGATAACAAAAAATAGTGTTCTCTTGTTATAAAGCCTAAGTAAGTATCATAATAAGTATGTGTACGTAACTACCAATTCTAGTCTTGTGAACGCTATTTCCTACACCGCTGCACGAAAGAATCTCGCCAAGACCTTAGATCCGCGAATGAACATCGTGCCCTTGTTAATACCGCGCGGTTGGTCAAAACCTTGGCAGATAAAGCCACATTAGCGAGCGCGCTGTTATTCAACGTGGCCACTATTGCTAAGCGTGGGTGAATTATAGTCAGATTATGCTTGATTGGAAGACTTGATCTCTATGGTGCCTAATGGGTAGATAGATAAAATACCTGATAACTTCACTTGAATCTTTCGTTAAATTAACCGTTGTAAAAAGTTAAGGTAAGTCATTCATTATGAGTATTGCTTCATACCCAAATGTTTTTGGTTTTTTGGATAGAATAACCAGCCTTATAAAGCTATATGTAACAACCCCACCAACCTTGTGTGGTAGCCACCCGCATTATTCAAAGAGTGATGCGATCTCTACATCTTCCCGCAAATTATTGGCGCGCCATTTCGCCTATGCCCTCTTAATTGCGCTGGTCTCGTGGCCACAGATGAACGCCTTCGCGTTCGATTTTAAAGATGTGATAAGCAAGGCCGAGATCTTGGCTGCGAAACCATACAAAGCTCCAGAGCTAGTTCCGCAGTTCATGCGCGAACTTAGCTACGAACAATCTCAAAGCATTCGCTTCAAACCCGAAAAAAGCCTGTGGCGCGCTAATAACTCGCGCTTTCAGGTCATGCTGGTTGCGCCAGGCTCGGTGCTTACCCATGCTATTAAACTCAATACCATCAGTGTAAATGGCGTACAGCCAGTATCTTTCCAGAAAGAACTTTTTGATTATGGCAGTGAAGATTTAGCAAAAAAAGTGCCGGCAGATCTGGGCTTTGCGGGCTTTAATTTAACATTCCCCATGAAGCAAGCTGACATGCAAAATCAGTTTCTAGTTTTTGCTGGCGCCAGTTATTTTCGTGGTGTTGGAAGGGGTAATAACTTTGGTCTTTCTGCGCGTGGCATTGCTATCGATACTGCAATGGATCGTGGTGAAGAGTTTCCTTCTTTTGTAGAATTCTGGCTGGTCAAACCTGCTCCAGATTCACCGCAAATGACCTTTTTTGCGCTACTCGATGGTGAAAGTTTGACCGGAGCGTATCAATTTACGGTTATGCCGGGACAACCCACGCGGGTGGATGTCAAAGCAGTGCTGTTTGCCCGGTATGATATTGGTCTGCTGGGCATCGCCCCCCTGACCAGCATGTTTTATTACGGAGAGAACATGGAAAGACCCGTAGGAAACTGGCGCCCCGAAGTGCATGATTCCGACGGACTATTGATACACAATGGGACCGATGAATGGCTATGGCGGCCGCTGCTTAATCCCAGAGACCTACAAGTAGAGTCATTTTCGGTAGGAAATCCTAAAGGGTTTGGCTTGTTGAATCGTGATAAACGCTTCGAATCCTATCAAGATGCGCAAGCGCTTTATCATTCGCGACCTAGCGCTTGGGTCCGCATCAAGGATAGATGGGGTTCTGGACGTATTGTGCTGGTGCAAATACCCACTAAAAATGAAACTAACGACAACATCGTCGCGTTCTGGACACCCTCGGTGCAGATCAAGGAAGGTGGGCGACTGGCGTTAAATTATGAACTGAGCTTTGGTGAAGATCTACTTACTGGCCAGAAATTAGCTCGAAGCATGAATACCTTTGTGGGGCTCGGAAATATCGTAGGCGGAGGTAGTGTCAAAGGTGCTTATCGTTTTGTGGTGGATTTCAGCGGACCCAGTATCGATAAGCTGGCGCCTGACGCTGCTGTGCTTGCGGTAGTCAGTGCCCAGCAGGGTGAGATTCTGGAGCAGTATGTCGAATATATCAAAGCCAGCAAGGTTTGGCGGCTTTCCTTCCTGGCACGACCTGAAAAAGATGAACCTCTTCTGCTGCGGGCGTTTCTGAAGAAAGGTGAGTCGCCGTTGACGGAAACATGGACATATCACTTGCCGGTGAATAATGGCATCGGAGGTAGCCAAGAATGAACCTGCTAGACGAGAAATCCATTCATTTATTTAACAGCGCCTATTGTTACCTGAGACTCAGCGGCTTGTCGGCAGAGGAAAGTTTTGTTCACTTGAGAAGTCTGCCCCAAGGGCTGTTTATGGCCGCGAGTCATGGTGAACTGTGGGTTAGACTGCTAGAAAAATTATCTCATCAGAGTAGCCTTAGCTATTTCCCCAACCCACACTCTCCTCCACCTATCGTTCGTGGGCATATGCGTTATCTCGAGCACAGTTACTAAGAACTACTTCATGCCTGATGCAGAGTCAACTGAAGCACAGGTGTCCGCGCGCCAAGCTTGGCACACCAGCGCCGCTTGGCGTCGTCCGCTGATCTGCGTCCTGATTCTGATGCAAGTGTGGGTTGCCGTGC
Source organism: Gammaproteobacteria bacterium (assembly GCA_043731445.1). Classification (GTDB taxonomy): domain Bacteria; phylum Pseudomonadota; class Gammaproteobacteria; order SURF-13; family SURF-13; genus JAYTIZ01. Next base: position 7,580 of record JAYTIZ010000008.1, read on the forward strand.
AGGCGATGGTAAGCATATTGCCCTATCACGGAACGACACCGGTTGAATTGGCGCTATTGATTGTTTTTGTATTCCTGTTTGCGGGAATATCCACCGGTTTCTGGATGGCGGTATTTGGCTTCATTGTACGACGCCTGGGCGGAGATCCCTGCTCATTAATGGCGCGCTTCAAACCTGAAACACTGGCAAGCGTCGAGTTGGCTCACACGGCAATCCTCTT
>JAYTIZ010000009.1:0-12118 GCA_043731445.1 Gammaproteobacteria bacterium
TTGCATAAGGGGGTAACACCACAACCGTACCGGGCAGAGTTCGGTATTGACCGCAGTGGCGACAGTCTGGCGAGCAAGCTGCTCATATAAAGTCGCTGCACCTTGCTTACCCAGACTCGGGATGAGGCGGGTTTTCACCTCACCCGGAATAGGTGCTTTGGCGAAGATCATGATTTGTGCGTGCGGGAATTTCATAGCGTGCAAGGATTATAAACGCGCCCGCGTTCAACCGGAAGTTATCCGTTACGGCTTAACCGATTATGATGCTTATCTGTTTGCTCCGCGCGCGTTGCGATTCTGTCGAAAGCGTTCGCGTAATTCCCGGCGGCGTTCGGGTGGCAGATCGCGAAAACGCTGGAATGTTTTACGGATATGTTGGCGTTGCTCAGGAGGCAGCTTGCGAAATTGCTGGAAGCGCTCCCGGATTATTTGGTGTTGCTCCGGGCTGAATTCCCGCCAGCGTTGGAAGCGTTCGCGTGTCTGGTTGCGCTGCTCTGGACTCATATCAGCCCAGCGTTTCGCGCCCTGCGCCAGATGTTGCTGGCGTTCGGCAGGTAGCTCGGCCCAGCGTGCCGCGAGTGGTGCCAGCATCTCCTGCTGCGAATTGCTCAGGCTGTTCCAGGGCACAGATTCGTCAGACTGTGGTCCGGCCCACACCGCAGTTCCGGCCAGTGTCAGCAAAGCGGCGAGTAGCCATCGGGCAAGCATCTTAGTCATGTGTAATTACCTTTTTAGTGCCAGACGTTGTATTGGCATCCGGCGATAATTCTTTTTCAGCACTGGACAAGTCTTCCGGTTTCATCTGAGCCAGGTCAAGTGGGTCTATCCAGTCGCCATCTTCAGTCTCGAACGTACCCAGAAATTCCAACATGTCCGTACTGGGTGCGGCGCTATCGGATACCGATGGTTCTGCTGCTGCACCTAATGTGAATGTCAGCATCAGAAAAAGTAGCAGTTGCTCACCCGCCATCATGCTGTGCTTCCAGCCATGTGTAAAAATCCAGGTCGGCATACAATTCCGGGTCATCGTCCGCGAGCAAAATATCCAGGTCTTCACTGCCCTCTGCCATAAGCGTAGGTGACGCAGGCTGTTGTACCCAGAGCAAGGTGGTGACAGTTATTGCGGCGAGTGTAGCCACAGCCCCGGCGGTGAGCCAACCCCAAGCCAATGGCCGTGCAGCAGTTTGTTCGAGATCTGCCAGCGCCGCTCGACGGGCTTTCGTTAGACGCGCGAGTGTTTGGCTATCTAGTGCTTCGACACTGCGGTCGAAATTTGCACGGCTGCGCTCGAGAAACTCTTGGTCAGATTTGTTGTTCATAGATGCTCTCCTAGAGACAGACGCAGGGTATGGACTGCCCGTGATAAATGGGTTTTAACACTGCCCTCGGAACAGCCCATCGCGCGCGCAGTCTGCGCCACGTCGAGACCTTCGAACATGCGCAACATAAACGCCTGTTGCTGGCGGCCCGGCAAGGCGTTCACAGCACCGTCCAGTGCCAGTAGGGTGCCGGTATTGGCAAGTTGTTGCAACGGATCAATGGCGTTCGGGTCAGCGGCGGTTTCCACGGGATCCCACGCGTCATCTTCTTCGTCCGTGCTTGTCTCTTTGCCACCAAACCACGCGATAACGCGATTGCGCACCACGCGGCGGCGCTGCATGTCGGTGATGCGTCGGCGCAGAATGCTGTAAAACAGCGGCGGCCACTCATCCTCCGGCTTGCGCGCGTAACTTTGCACGAGTTTTAACATGGCATCCTGCACGGCGTCCAGGGCATCATCCTTGTTCCCCAGCGCAATCTGCGCAATGCGAAAAGCACGACGCTCCACGCTGGCGAGAAAACGGTCCAGTTGTTGTGTCTCAGCCAGTGCGTCTCTCCCGTTCGCAGCAACGTGTCTGGCCGCTTAATGCGACCAGACACGTTTCTTAACATCCCATTTTTTTGCATGGCGCGCCAGATCATGTGCCTTGCAGTTCACACACTAGCCGTGATGACGACGGTCGAAGCGACGGTCTATGCGTTCACCTTTGGCATCAAGACGGTGGTTAATACGATCACCTTTAGTATCCAGGTGATGATCTATCCGGTCGCCTTTCGCATCCAGACGATCCTCAATGCGATCGCCACGTTTGTCCAAGCGCTCTGCTGCGTGCTCATGGCCGTTGGCCTCCAGATGCTCAGCGCGGGTGTCCAGTCGGTCGTTAATGCGCTCACCTTTATTGTCCAGCCGCTCATTGATTCTGTCACCCTTGTTATCAAGCCGCTCCTCAATCCGGTCGCCCTTCACATCCAGACGATGTTCGACGCGGTCACCTCGATCAGCGGCCAGCGCCGGTAGGCTCAGGCACATGGCGAAACCCAAAACTGCAATGGATGAATATACTTGGTTTTTCATGATAATCCCTCTTCATTAAAGTTGTCAGCTCAGCGGGAGCGTCTATGACGTCCCTCAATGACTAATAACGCAACAGCAGGGATTCGGTTGACACGCTAGGTAAGGCAGGGCAGCTTAGGATTGGTAGTATTGTCGCGCTAGACGTTGCGGATCCGCGCCGCAGGCATAGGCCAGGCGCAACCACCACATCAGTAAAATGGTACGCACGATGCCATGTTGTTCCCAGCGGCGGCTGGATGTCACTACGCGCTCGCTCAGACACAAGGGTGGGCCGCGCCGTTTAAGCGCCCGGCTTAAGGCGATATCTTCCATGATAGGAATCGCAGGAAAGCCACCTGCTGCATCGAACCAATCGCGCCGCATAAAGATCGCCTGATCACCGGTCGCGATGCCGGAAACACGCGAGCGCCTGTTCATCAACCATTCCACTACACGTAATAATGGGTGGGTTCCAGACAGGCGCACATCAAAGCGTCCCCAGCCCCGGCTGGTGCGCGCCAAACCTTCAATGATGAGTTGCGCAGCATGATCGGGTAAGTGGGTATCAGCGTGTAGAAACACGAATATCTCGCCGTCGGCCCGCGCTGCACCAGCGTTCATTTGCAGCGCCCGGCCACGCCCGGCAGATATGACTTGATCGGCTAAAGCGTGTGCGAGGTGGAGCGTGTCATCGCTGCTTCCACCATCCACGACAATAATCTCATGCACTGTTCGCAAATTTTGTAGCGCCAACAGAGCATCTACCATGCCCGATGCTTCATTTAAAGTGGGGATGATAATAGAGAGTGGTGCAACTGAAACCTTATCCGGCATGCCAGCATGGTACTTTAGGCCGCTTTGCGGGTGCAATGCGGCGCGCTCGAATGCTACAATTGCCGAAGCTGCCCTTGTCGGCAGCTTTATGGTATTTGGGGCGGTAGCTCAGCTGGGAGAGCGCTGCGTTCGCAATGCAGAGGTCGGGAGTTCGATCCTCCTCCGCTCCACCACATCCTAGGCCGTGCACAGCTCTAGCGCATGATCTTCTCGGCCCCGGTAGCTCAGTGGATAGAGCGTCCCCCTCCTAAGGGGAAGGTCGCACGTTCGATTCGTGCTCGGGGCACTTCGCACTTCGTGCTTTTCCTGTCTCGTCGTTTGAACCGCAATGGACTGAGCTTATCGCTGGCTGTCAAAGTTTTGACTTCCCTATTTTCTGCGCGCATAATTTCCAATGGGCCACTGCAGGTTTTGAGCGAAACTTTGCCGGTGAGTCCTGAGATGTCTTACATTTTAGGTGAGGGATAAAGTAGATGAAGTGGGTTTGGCAATGCTAGGCCATTTGCGCCAAGGGCTTCTTGCGTACGCGGTTCTAATCGCTGCCTTGCTGTGCACGCTGCTTGCCTGGCATTACGCTGTGGAAATTACAGAGCTGCGTAAATACGTGCTTGATAATGCTGTCTCGGCTAGTTCTTCTAATCTCTCCAGTCTAGACCTCATATTTTCTCCGCTGCAAATATTATCGGGCGGGATACTGATCAGCTTTCTATTAGCATTCATCACCTGGTGGCAGACCAGGAATATCGCCGAATATAAGCGGGCGGCAGAGGCACGCAAGCGTCTTGGCTTGGTGATGGAGATGACCAACGACTTTATTGCTTTTTTTAATCCCGATGGCGGAGATCTCTATATTAACGCGGCCGGCAGGAAAATGGTGGGGATAGAAGAGCAGCATACTGCAATGATGAAAATGGCTGATCTTTATCCGTCTGCGGTTCTGGACATGATTAACAAGCAAGCAATTCCAGCCGCCATCCATAAGGGCATGTGGCAGGGTGAAAGCATATTATTGCATCGTAATGGCCGTGAAATAGCTGTTACGCAGACTGTTTTTACACACAAGAACCCGAATGGCGCAGTGGAGTTTTTCTCAACGATTGCGCATGACATAACCGAGCGTAAACAGACGGAACAGCGTCTTTCGTATCTTGCCCAATACGATACTCTGACAGGTCTACCTAACCGCAATCTTTTCCATGATCGTTTGGCTCAGGGTATATCCCGCGCCACACGTAACGAGCAAATGATGGCCTTGATGTTTTTGGATCTGGATCGTTTCAAGCATATCAATGACACCATGGGTCACGCCGTAGGTGACCAATTACTAAAAGGAGTTGCCGAAAAGCTGAAGCTTTGTTTACGTGAAGTGGATACAGTGGCTCGCCTGAGTGGAGATGAGTTCACCATCATCCTGGAAGAAGTAACAAGTGCGCAGCAAGTCGCTACCGTGGCGCGAAAGATATTAGAGAGTTTTTCGCATCCGCACATTATTGGTGATAATGAGATATACGTGACGCTCAGCATTGGCATTACGCTTTATCCTTTACACGCCGCTAATGTTGAAACCATGCTTAAAAGAGCCGATGTCGCCATGTATTACGCTAAAGAGCAGGGGCGCAACAATTATCAATTTTACACCCCGCGTATGGAGGCAAGCCCTGGTGCGCTGGTCAGCATAGATGACAAACTGAAGCAGGCTCTCAATAAAGAGGAGTTGGTGCTCTATTACCAGCCCCAGATTGATGTGAAGACCGGTCAGCTCATGGGTATTGAGGCATTGTTGCGCTGGAAACATCCTGAGCTCGGTCTGGTCGCTGCTAAAGAATTTATCGGTTTAGCGGAAGAGACCGGTCTCATTATTCCCATTGGAGAATGGGTTTTGCAGAGCGTGGGGATGCAATGTAAGGCTTGGCAAGAGGCTCGCCTGGGGCCGCTGCGCATCAACATCAATCTATCTGCTCGCCAATTTAAGCAGCCCAATATCGTCAAGCTGATGGAAAATATTATTGCCCAGTATAAGTTGGCGCCGGGCTGTCTGGGAGTGGAGATCGGCGGGGCTGTGCTTATGGAAGACGCGCAGAGCAGCGCTCATGTCGTTGCGAGATTAAGAACCTTGGGTGTACATATCTCCCTGGTGGATTTAGATATGGCACACTTGCCTTTGAATTATCTGAAACAGTTTCACGTACACAGCCTCAAGATTGATCAGTCCGCTGTGTCAGATATTCCTCATGACCCGCACGATGTTGCAATTGCTACCTCCATGATGATCACGCAGGCTCACAATCAAAAGCTCAAAGTGATTGCCGAAGGTGTAGAAACCGAAGAACAGTTAACGTTTATCCGTGACCACGGCTGTGACGGTGTGCAGGGCTACTTACTGAGTCAGCCACTCTCGGCTCAGGATTTGAGGCAATTATTGCAACAGATGAAGACGTGGAAGCCAGGGCTGGATATCAGGCAATGGATAGAGACCAAAGCATTGTATTCTATGTCAGTGTAGCCGATCCGGGTTCTGCCTTGCGAATATCCTTGAGTGTGCGAAATGAAGTTTCGCGCGCAATGCTAATAAAGCCCTGCATAAATACACTATTAAGTTGATCTGCACGCAACGCCGCATACAGAGTTGCCCACATTCCGTCACTCCCCAGCGCGCGCGCGGCTACGTAGTGGTAAGCCAGATAGTCTGCAACGACCCAATTTGGTAACGCAGCCACGCCACGATGGCTGGCAACGAGTTGCATAATCATCAGGGTCAATTCGGCGGTGCGTTGTGCGAGCGGTTCCACACCCGCTGGATGCAGGAAGTGGCGGAAAATATCCAAACGGCTGCGTGGTACCGGATAAGTAATGAGAGTTTCTGCGGCAAGATCCTGCGGTGCGATCCATGCACGCTGAGTGAGCGGATGGTCATTCGCCATGGCTAATACCGCCTGATAGGCAAACAGCGGCTGGTATACAACACCTTTTACCTCCTGCGCATCGGACGTGATGACCAGGTCCACATCGCCTTTAAGTAAGGCGGGGATAGAGTCAAAATTAAATCCCGCGCTAAGATCCATTTTGATGTCTGGCCAGCGTTCACGAAAAGCGTTCATGCTCGGCATCAGCCACTCAAAACAACTATGGCATTCCAGTGCGATATGCAGACGCTCGCCAGCACCTTCGCGCAACTGCATGACATCACGTTCGGCCAGGCGTACCTGCGTGAGCACCTGATCAGCCAAGACCAACAAGCGTTCTCCCGCACCGGTAAAACGCAAGGGCCGGCTCTTGCGTAAAAATAAGCTGCAGCTGTAATGGGATTCCAGAATTTTAATCTGGTGGGAGAGAGCGGACTGGGTGAGGTGTAACTGTTCTGCCGCACCCGCCAGGCTGCCGCACTCGCTTAAGGCTTGCAAAGTCGTGAGATGGCGTAGCTCTATCATGGCGGAGCTGATTATAAATTATTTTCATGTTTAATGTGAAAAAACATAATTTGATTCATTTTATCGCTCAGGGCAAACTAGCAGCCATTCCGTTGATCTTAAAAATTTAATTAATGTAGGAGTTACTATGAGTATTGCGCATAACCTGGGATTCCCCCGCATCGGAGCACGCCGCGAGATGAAACGTGCGGTAGAAAGCTATTGGAAGGGTGAGCTGGATAGCAAAAGCCTGCAGGCAATAGGGCAGGAATTACGTGCGCGGCACTGGAAGTTGCAGGCCGATGCCGGGCTAGACCTCATCCCGGTAGGCGATTTTACGTGGTACGACCACGTGCTCGATATGTCCGCACTGCTCGGTGTGGTGCCCCCGCGTTTTGGGGCGGCAGATAAAGACGTAGATGTGAATACGTATTTCCGCATGGCACGCGGGCGTGCGCCGGGTGATAAGGCGGGCAATGCCGATACCTTTGCGTGCGAAATGACCAAGTGGTTTGACACGAATTACCACTATATTGTCCCGGAATTCAGCGCTGACCAGCAATTCCGTCTGGCCTCGAACAAATTATTTGATGAGCTGAGTGAAGCTCAGGCGTTGGGCTATCGCACCAAACCAGTGATCGTTGGTCCGTTGACCTATCTCTGGTTAGGTAAGGCCAAGGGCAGTGCTTTCGATAAGCTAGCTCTGCTGGAGAGGCTGCTGCCGGTATATAAGGAGTTGTTCGCACGCTTGCAGGCCCAGGGTGTGGAGTGGCTGCAAATAGACGAACCTATTCTGGTGCTCGATCTTCCGCAAGACTGGAAGGATGCTTTTGAGCCGGCCTATCAGATCCTCCATGGTTCCTGTTTGAAACTCCTGGTGACGACATACTTCGGTGCCCTGGAAGACAACACCGCCATCGCCTGCCGCTTGCCGGTAGACGGTTTGCATATTGATATCGTGCGCGCGCCCCAACAAATGGCGGCAGTGCTGGATCAGCTACCGGCTCATAAAGTCTTGTCGCTGGGCGCAGTAGACGGGCGCAATATCTGGCGTACTGATCTGGAGCACGCGCTCGGTCTGTTGGAAAAGGCCAAAGAACGTTTGGGCGAGCGGCTCTGGGTTGCCCCGTCCTGTTCCTTGTTACACAGCCCGGTGGATCTCAGTCTGGAGCAGGGGCTCGATGACGAATTTAAATCCTGGTTAGCGTTTGCGGCGCAAAAGGTGGACGAAGTCGTCACCTTGAAGCATGGTTTAACCCAAGGCCGTAACGCGATCGCAAAACAATTAGCCGAGAGTCAGGCGGCTGTGGCGACGCGTAAGTCGTCACCCCGCATTCACCGTTCCGACGTTAAGGCACGCTTGATGTTAATGAATGATGCTGCCGCAAAGCGCACCAGCCCTTATCTGAAGCGTCGCAGACTGCAACAGGTTCGTTTGGGATTACCCCTGTTACCCACCACGACCATTGGTTCGTTCCCGCAGACTGGAGAAATTCGCACCGCACGTCGTGACTTCAAGGCCGGACGCATCACCGAAGCAGATTACAAACAACGTATGCGTCAGGAAATTGCGCTGGCCGTGCGTAAACAGGAAGAAATCGGCCTGGACGTGCCCGTACACGGCGAGGCGGAACGCAACGACATGGTGGAATATTTCGGAGAACTGTTGCAGGGTTATGCCTTCACGGCAAATGGCTGGGTACAGAGCTACGGTTCACGCTGTGTTAAGCCGCCGATTATTTTTGGTGACGTGCACCGCCTTGCGCCGATGACCGTCGAGTGGAGCAGCTATGCGCAGTCACTCACCGAGCGTCCTATGAAAGGTATGCTCACCGGACCGGTGACGATGCTGCAATGGGCTTTTGTGCGCGACGATCAACCACGTTCCACTACCGCATTACAGATTGCGTTGGCATTGCGCGATGAAGTGTCGGATCTGGAACAGGCCGGTATCAAGCTGGTGCAGATCGATGAGCCTGCGCTGCGCGAAGGTTTGCCGCTACGCCAGGCCGCACGTGCGGACTATCTACGTTGGGCGGTGCAGGCTTTCCGTGTATCTTCCAGCTCGGTACGCGACGATACGCAGATCCACACGCATATGTGTTATGCGGAGTTCAACGACATCATTGATTCCATTGCAGCGCTTGATGCCGACGTCATCACCATCGAGACTTCGCGCTCGGATATGGAACTGCTCGACGCGTTTGTAGGGTATGACTATCCCAATGAGATCGGGCCGGGCGTATACGACATCCATTCACCACGCGTGCCAACGACGGATGAGATGGTGCGGCTGATGGAAAAGGCCGCTGCGTTGATACCGCCGGAACGCTTGTGGATCAATCCCGACTGTGGGCTCAAGACACGCGATTGGCCGGAAGTTGAAATAGCGCTGCGTAATATGGTCGATGCGGCCAAGATCTTGCGCGCGCGGTACACGCACTAACAGTCTGATTTATCTCAGGCTGATAATGGGCCACTGGCTGGCGCGCGCATGGCGCGCCAGCGTTTCATCAGGGTCTACCGCAACAGGATGAGTGACTTTCGCTAATAGCGGCAGGTCATTGTGCGAGTCGCTGTAAAACCAGCTTTCATGTACCTCAAGCTGGTTCTGTTTTAACCATTCCTCAAGACGCGTTACCTTGCCTTCCCGAAAACAGGGGAGGCCTTCGACGTTGCCGGTGTAGCGGCCACCCCTCATCTCTACTTCTGTAGCAAGTAAATGTTCAACACCGAACAGTGTGGCGATCGGGCCAGTAATAAAACGGTTGGTGGAAGTCATGATCAGCAGTGTATGGCCTTGTGCGCGATGTTCTTCCAGCAGGATATGCGCCTTGGGCAGCATGATAGGCTGGATGGTGTCGCTTAGGTATTGCTCGCGCCAGGCATACAATAAAGCAGGGTCGTATTGAGCGAGGGGGCGAAGCTGAAAGGCCAGAAAGGCGCGGATGTCCAGGCTGCCATCCTGGTATTGCCGGAAGAACTGCTGATTTTCCTGTTCGAAGGCTGCGCGCTCCACGATGCCTTGATCACACATAAACTGGCCCCACAGATAATCGCTGTCGCCGCCGAGCAGGGTATTGTCCAGATCAAAGATAGCCAGCTTCAATGTTCACTCTCCAGTTAAAACCAAGCGGCCTATTGTACCGATTTAGTTTCCGCTCTGGCAGTTAACGCCGGGAACTCGCAGGTATTAGTTGTTTCAGTTTGAGCCGTTCGTAGTGAGACGTGAGTTTGCCGAACGGTCGAACTATAGACGGCTCAAGACCTGCCCTTCGACGCGCTCAGGGCGAACGGAATGCCAACTCGCAGCAAATCATTTGCTAAATTCCCTCGTTATGGAACAATGCAGGTAACTAACGCTATCCGGGCCAGTGCAGTGATTCATTCTGATGGTTATCGTCCCAATGTCGGCATCATTCTGAGCAATCAGGAAGGCAAGCTATTCTGGGCGCGCCGGATTGGTCAGCAGGCTTGGCAATTTCCGCAGGGTGGCATTATCGAGCATGAAACACCAGAGCAGGCTTTATACCGCGAAATGGCCGAGGAAATTGGCCTGCAACCGGAACACGTCAGCATCTTGGGTAATACGCGCGGTTGGCTGCACTATCAAGTGCCAGATAATTACATTCGCCACAAGCGTAATCCAGACTACCTTGGCCAGAAGCAGATATGGTTTCTGTTGCGGCTGTTGGCCAGTGAGGAGATGGTCAAGCTCGATCTCACCAGCAAACCGGAGTTTGACCAATGGTGCTGGGTGGATTATTGGGAGCCGATAGATAAGGTGGTGGACTTCAAGCGCGAGGTCTACCGGCAAGCCCTGGAAGAATTGTCTCCCCTGTTGCATGGGCAGCCGTCGCGTAGTGATCCTGACCGGCCGCCGCCGGCAAAGCTAGAGCCCTAAGCGCATGCTCGAAGTATTGCGCCGCATCGTGCAGGAGGTTAATGCGGCTCAAGACCTTGAGCAGGCACTGGCTATCATCGTGCTGCGCGTCAAACAGGCCATGTCGGCCGATGTTTGTTCCGTCTATCTCACCGATATTGCCCAGCAGGAATATGTACTCATGGCCAGCGATGGTCTGAATCCGCATGCGGTGGGGACCGTGCGCCTGGGTCTGAATGAAGGTCTGGTCAGCCTGGTAGGCGAACGCGCCGAACCCCTTAATCTGGACAACGCCCCCGATCATCCCCGTTACCGCTTTGTTGCGGAGACTGGCGAAGAGCGTTACCACGCCTTTCTGGGCGTGCCCATTATTCATCATCGCAAGGTGTTGGGTGTGGTGGTGGTGCGTCAGCGTGCGCAACGCAAATTCGATGAAAACGAGGTCACGCTGCTCGTCACCATCGCCGCGCAACTCGCTGGGGCGATCGCGCATGCCGAAGCCAGTGGTGGTATCACGGGTCTAAAAGGCGAGCGCAGGCGCTCGGTACGGTATACACAAGGTCTGCCCGGCTCAGCGGGCATCGCGATCGGCCAGGTGGTGGTGATCTACCCGCCTGCTGACATCAATGCCATTCCTGATCGTATGGCCGATGACATTGAGACAGAAGTCGCCGCGTTCCGGCAGGCTGTTACGAAAGTGTACGCTGATATCGAGTCGCTCTCTGCGCGCATCAGTCAGGCTCTTCCCGCTGAAGATTTAGCCTTATTTAGCGCCTATCTACAAATGCTGGGTAGCGAGAGTCTGGTCGGCAAGACCGTAGCACGCATTCGTGCTGGTAATTGGGCCTTGGGCGCGTTACGTGAAACCATCCTCGAACATACGCGCGCTTTTGAGGCGATGGGCGATGTGTATCTGAGTGAGCGCGCGAGTGATGTGCGTGATCTGGGCTTGCGCCTGATTGCTTACCTGCAAACTGAAACGCGTCACACACAGCAGTATCCCGAAAAAACTATCATCGTAGGTGAAGAAATCACCGCTTCCATGCTTGCCGAAGTACCGTATGGACGGCTGGCAGGAATGGTATCGGTGCGTGGCTCCAGTTCTTCGCACGTGGCGATTCTGGCGCGCACCATGGGCGTCCCCGCTGTGATGGGCGCGGGTGATTTAACCGTTAGCCGGTTGGATGGGCGTGAAATAATCGTGGACGGTTATCAGGGGCGCGTCTACGTAGAACCGTCCCCGCCGATACGTGCCGAGTTTATGCGTCTGGTGCAGGAAGAAGCCGCACTCAATGAAGGTCTGGCGGAGTTGCGTGATCTGCCTGCCGAAACACCCGATCATTATCGCATCCCGCTCTATGCGAACACCGGCCTGCTCGCAGACCTGAATCTTGCGCACAACGCTGATGTAGAAGGCATTGGCCTGTATCGCACAGAGTTACCTTTTATGGTGCGCGAGCGCTTTCCCGGCGAAGAAGAGCAGCGCCTGATCTATCGGCAGATATTAGAATCGTTTGCTCCGAAACCGGTCACCTTGCGTACTCTGGATATAGGTGGCGATAAAGCCCTGCCGTATTTCCCGATTCAGGAAGACAATCCTTTTCTCGGTTGGCGCGGTAT
>JAYTIZ010000010.1:0-4312 GCA_043731445.1 Gammaproteobacteria bacterium
TGGCAGTGCGTGACCTCATCAACCAGATAAAGACGAGTAAAGACCCGAACTATTGCCAGCGCGTCACGGCTAACGATGGCGCGCTGGGCGATCAACATCTGCGCGATTTTCAGGACAATGAGAAGAATATTCCGACCATTCTCACTACTTCGCAAAAACTCTCGACTGGTGTGGATGCGCGCAATATCCGCAACATCGTGCTAATGCGCTCGATTAATTCGATGATCGAGTTCAAGCAGATTATCGGTCGTGGCACGCGGCTCTATGACGGCAAGGACTACTTCACGATCTACGACTTCGTGAAGGCGCACCATCACTTCAACGATCCGGAGTGGGATGGCGAGCCAATAGACAACACCAACGGCGAGAACGGTGGTCTTAAAGCCAATCCAAAAGAGCCAGATGAGGTGAAAGATGGGCGCGGCGACTATGAGCCGAAGAAAAAAATTAAAGTTAAAATTACATTGCGTGATGGTAAGGAACGCACTATTCAGCACATGACGGCAACAAGTTTTTGGGATGCCAATGGCAAGCCGATGTCTGCCGCACAATTTCTGGAAAATCTGTTTGGTGCGTTACCGGATTTTTTCAAGGACGAAGACGAGTTACGTGCTCTCTGGAGTGTGCCAGATACGCGCAGGGCTTTGTTGTTAGGGCTGGCAGACAAAGGATTCGGTAAAGAGCTACTGGCCGAAATGCAGAAAATTATTGATGCTGAGAAAAGCGATCTTTTTGATGTGTTGGCCTACGTGGCGTTTGCGCTGCAACCCGTTAGCCGCGAGGCAAGGGCGACTCAGGCAAAAAGTGAGATTCACACCCACTTCAACGACAAACAGCAGTCTTTCCTGAGTTTCGTGCTGTCGCAGTATGTGAAGGAAGGCGTGGAAGAACTGGATCAGGCAAAGCTTTCGCCTCTGCTCAAGCTCAAATACAACAACGCTATTGTTGATGCTGTCGCCGATCTGGGTAATCCGGAACAGATCAGGAGCTTGTTTGCGGGTTTCCAGAAGTATCTGTATCAAGGCCAAGCCGCAACAACCTGATATCTTTGTTGTGATGAAAAGCAACTCAATGGTATAGCCGGTAATGTCTCAGATCGAACCATTCGTAGTGAGCCTGTCGAACTATGAACGGCTTAAGACCTACCCTTCGACCGTTCGGCAAGCTCACGGCTCAGGGTGAACGGCTTTGATGAAACTGAGCCACTACCGCATAGCTAAATCCGATAATACTCTTTATACCAGTCCACGAAACGGGGAATACCTTCTTCAATAGAAGTAGAAGGGTGATAACCCAGATCGCGCGTCAGATCATCCACGTTGGCATAGGTGGCGAGGACTTCGCCGGGTTGTAGCGGGAGCAGATTTTTTTTGGCCTGTTTACCCAGACTTTTTTCCAACAGCTCGATAAAGTGCAGCAGCTCTACCGAATCATGATTGCCGATGTTGTAAAGCCGATAGGGGGCCTGGCCAGCGTCGTCGGCTTTTGCGGTGGGGATGTTATCCAGCGCACGCACTACGCCTTCAACGATATCATCAATATAGGTAAAGTCACGGCGATGATGGCCATAGTTGTACACGTCAATTGTTTCGTCCGCGAGAATTTTGCGGGTGAACAGAAACGGCATCATGTCCGGTCGTCCCCACGGACCATACACGGTGAAAAAGCGTAGACCTGTTGCAGGCAGTTTGAATAAATGGCTGTAGCTGTATGCCATCAGTTCATTAGCTTTTTTGCTCGCGCCGTAGAGATTCAGCGGATGATCGGTGCGGTCATGTTCCGAGTAGGGTATCTTGGCGTTGGCGCCATACACTGAGCTGCTGGAGGCATACACTAAATGCGCTACTTCATGGTAACGGCAGCCTTCCAGGATGTTCATAAAGCCCACGATGTTGGAATCAATATAGGCATGCGGATTCTCTAAGGAATAGCGCACACCGGGCTGGGCGGCGAGATTGACGACACGTTGCGGCTTAAAGCGAGTGAAAACATCCATTACCGCTGGCTGATCGTGCAGGCCGATGCGTGCCTCGGTAAAGTTGGAATAATTTTTACAGCGCGCGAGTCGGGCGAGTTTTAAGTTGACCTCGTAATAATCGTTGAGATTGTCCACGCCAACGACTTCGTCGCCGCGTTCCAATAGACGTAGCGTGAGAGCCGAGCCGATAAAACCCGCTGAACCGGTGACTAATACCTTCATGGTGCTTTTACAGCCCGACCGATGGTGTAATAGTTAAACCCCTCACGTGCCATCAGTTCTGGATCGTAGAGATTACGTCCGTCGAATATCAAGGGCTGTTTCAGATTCTTGAGCATGGTGAAATCCGGGCTGCGGAAGATCTTCCACTCCGTGGCGATAATCAGGGCATCGGCATTTTTAAGTGTGGTGCCAGGATTATCACAGAACATCAAATCGGTACGCTCTCCATAAATGCGCCGTGCTTCATCCATCGCTTCGGGATCATAGGCCTGCACTTTTGCACCGTGTGACCAGAGCGCTTCCATGAGCACGCGGCTGGGTGCGGCACGCATATCGTCTGTATTGGGTTTGAAAGCCAGTCCCCACAGTGCAAAGGTTTTATTTTTGAGCTCACCACGAAAATGCTGTGAGATCATTTCAAACAAGCGTTGTTTTTGACGGGCATTAACGTCTTCCACGGCACGTAACAACTGTGCCTCATACCCCACCTGTGCTGCGGTATTTTCCAGCGCCTGTACATCTTTCGGGAAACAGGAACCGCCGTAGCCGCAACCAGGATAGATGAAGTGATAACCGATGCGCGGATCCGAGCCGATGCCGATGCGTACCTGTTCGATGTCGGCGCCAACACGTTCTGCGATATTGGCAAGTTCATTCATGAAGCTGATCTTGGTGGCGAGCATGGCGTTGGCGGCGTATTTGGTCAGCTCTGCTGAGCGGACGTCCATCACCACAATACGGTCATGGCTGCGGTTGAAGGGTGCATACAATTTACGTAAAGACTCCACCGCCCGGGTTTGATCGGCACCGATAATGATGCGATCGGGGCGCATAAAGTCATCAATCGCTGCGCCTTCCTTGAGAAATTCCGGATTGGAGACCACGTCAAACTCGACTGCCACACCGCGCTGACCCAGTGATTGACCAAGTACTTCTCTAACCTTATCCGCAGTGCCCACTGGAACGGTGGATTTGTTAACGATGATGCGATACTCGCTCAGGTTTTCACCTATCGTCTGGGCAACCTTTAATACATGACGCAGATCAGCGCTGCCGTCTTCGTTAGGGGGCGTACCTACCGCGATAAACTGCACCAGACCATGCGCTACGCCCGCTTTAACATCACTGGAGAAGTGTAAGCGCCCAGCTTGAGTGTTGCTGGTGATTAACTCTGTTAGTCCTGGTTCGTAGATCGGCACCTTACCTTGTTGCAGGCTGGCGATCTTGTGCGGGTCATTGTCCAGACAGAGCACATCATTACCCATGTCAGCAAGACAGGCACCACTGACAAGCCCCACATAACCGCAGCCGAAGATAGTAATTTTCATTTTTCGGGCAATCCTTTTCCGTTTCTGTGCGACTCTGATAAAATGGCAAAATAGCCCAAAAGCATGTGCTGGGCAGGCATTACCCTTTCACCGCGCCGTCACCGTGTTTTTGTAGCGAAACTTCCAATCTAAACCGCATCTTACCAGTTGACACCACCTCAGTTCCACGGCAAAATGATCGGCTTATGCTTGCGGAGGGGTACTCAAGCGGCCAACGAGGGCAGACTGTAAATCTGCTGGCTTATGCCTTCGGAGGTTCGAATCCTCCCCCCTCCACCAGGATGCCTGACACAGGCGTTACGGCGGAGCGGTTTGAGTCAATGCTTGTTTGGCTTACAGATTGATAGGGTGCTGTCCAGTTAGCTCTCGGAAAAGGCGGGTGTAGTTCAATGGTAGAACTTCAGCCTTCCAAGCTGATAGCGTGGGTTCGATTCCCATCACCCGCTCCAGTTAGCGGTGTTCAAGGAGTTTAGCCCATATAGCTCAGTCGGTAGAGCACTTCCTTGGTAAGGAAGAGGTCACCGGTTCGAATCCGGTTATGGGCTCCATGCCTGTCCTGAGCCAGTAGCGTTGTTACAGAATTTTTTAAGACTTGGTTTTTAGATATTAGGAGAGCTGTATGTCCAAGGCAAAATTTGAGCGTACCAAGCCGCATTTAAATGTCGGCACCATCGGCCATGTCGATCATGGCAAGACCACGTTAACCGCCGCCCTGACCAAAGTCATGGCCAGCTTGCACGGTGGCGAATTCAAAGCCTACGACCAGATCGACGCCGCCCCTGAA
>JAYTIZ010000011.1:0-5671 GCA_043731445.1 Gammaproteobacteria bacterium
TCGGGGTATCTCTGGGAATAAGGTCATTGACTTCAATGATAAGGTCGTGGGGCCGCTGGTGCGTGATGCGGCGGATGCAGATATATCTCTAAATAAGATCGCCGAGTTTATGTACGCCACGCATGCAAAGGAAGGGAATGACTATATTGCGAGCATCAATAGCAGGTTCCCAGACGGCGGTACAGGTCTTAAAAATGCAGACGCCAAGGCGATTTTGGATGGGTTTGATCGGTCTGGTCTGACGGACAGGATAGAACCTCTGGCTAAGCGCTTCTGGGATATTGCCAAGTCTACCAGGGATCTCATCAGGTCTTCTGGTCTGGAGTCTGACGCAACGGTTGATGCTTGGGAAAGTGTATATAAAAACTACGTCCCCACGAAGGGCGTTGAGTCCGTAGATGGTCAAGGCCGTGGCACCGGACAGGGATTTGATATTAAAGGAAGGGAAACCAAGAAACGCTTAGGGCGTAGCACTAAAGCGTCACAAATTCTGGAAAACATCATTGCCGCCCATGAACGTACCATTGTCCGCTCAGAAAAGAACAAGGTGGATAAGACGTTATTAAAGTTCGTGCTCGATAACCCTGACCCTGATCTATGGAGTATTAACGAGTACGAATCAAAGGCAGTGTTTAAGCCTGGCGATAAGCGGCCTGCTATCGGTGATATTTTTGAAGAGGCGCAGAGTGAGGCGAAACTGGATGCTAAGGGTAACGTCACTTATGTGCCGCGCCTCAAGGCCGGTGATGACGTTGTGACGGTCAAGATAAAGGGCAGGGAGATTCACATCAACTTGAAAGATAAGTTGATGGCTCAGCAGATGAAGGGTTTGGGCGCACAATTACCGGAAGTGTTGCAGCAGTTCGCTAAACTTAATCGCGGACTTTCTTTGATGTACACGGGGCTGTCGCCGACGTTCACTTTAATCAATTTTACCCGCGATTTGCAAACTGGATTGATCCACTCTTACGGGGCGAATACCCTAACGGCCAATGGCAAGACTACTCTGGCGCGCGCAACAGCCAAGAATATCCCTGCCGCCATGCAGGGCGTATGGAGAGTGCTGCGCGATAAAGAGCCTAATGAGTGGTCGAGAATTTACGAAGACTATAAATTGCACGGGGGTAAAACTGGATTTTCCGTGTTTTCTGACATAGACACAAAAACCCGCAAACTTGAGACTATTTTTAAGCGCCAGCAAGGACACGGATTGCAAGGCTCGATCCGCAAGGCGGATGCGGTGCTTGAAACCATTATGGATGTCAATTCAGCCATCGAGAACGCCATTCGTGTATCGGCGTATAAAGCGATGTTGGACGCTGGCTTTAGTAAAAAACAGGCGGGCAGCTTTTCGAAGAACCTGACAGTGAACTTTAACCGACGCGGTGAGTGGACACGCTGGCTGGGGCCGCTGTATCTGTTCTTTAATCCTGCGGTGCAGGGCACGGCACGGATTGCGAAGGCGGCAACGAGCCCTGCGGTGCGTAAGCTGATCGCTGGCGGTGTCGTGTTTGCCTTTCTGCTCGCGGAGTTTAATCGCTATGTGGGAGGTGATGATGATGAAGATGGAGAAAATCGTTGGGATAAAATGCCAGGCCACATCAAAGAGCGTAATCTGGTATTTATGATGCCTGATGGTTCCGCCATTACCATCCCGATGCCATACGGTTACAGTACCTTTGCCGTGCTGGGCTATACCTTGTCGGATTTAATGCACTATGCCGCTGGTGACGGTGGCAAGTCACCAGGACAGGCAGCGTGGGCAATGGTCTCAGCGTTAAATGGCTCGTTCAATCCCTTGGGCGGTGGCGGCGATCCAGTGCAAATGTTGATCCCCACTGTGTTTGATCCGCTCATTCAGATCGAGCAAAACAAAAATAACTTTGGACAGCCTATTATGCCAGCCGAAGATAAGTACAATCCGGTGCCAGACAGTGAGCGCTATTATTACAAAGATAAGGGAAGCATCACTCAAAAAGCCACGGAAGGTTTGAATAAACTCTTAGGCGGCAATAAGGTGCGCCCAGCACTCGACGGCTACGGTTCCATTTCACCGAAAACGGTTGAACATTACATTCGCTTTTTCTTTGGCGGTGCGGGTAAGTTTGTGATGGATATAGGCCATCTGGCTAACGGCATGGTGTCTGATGAAGTGGATGTTGAGGTTGATAAAATACCGTTCATCAGTCAGATTTACAAGACACCACAGCCTTCACAAGACCTAAACCGCTTCTACGATAAGGCTAAGCAAGCTCAGATGATTAAAGATGAATACGAATTGTTCCGTACCGAAGACCCAGAGAAGGCCAAGCAGTTCAAACAGGAAAATATCCTGCTAATTCGTTTAGGTGAACGCTCTGAGGATTTGCAGCGGGAACTGTCTAAACTTAATAAGCGCTCAAGAGCGCTGGATGATCGGGATATGTCTGTCGTTGAGCGCCGCTTACGTCAAGATGCCATTGAAAAACAGCGCATTCAAAAAGCCAAACATTTCAGCAAGCAATACAACGAAGCGGTCAAAGAGATGGGACACTAACTGCTACTCACCTCGGTAAGTAATGGGCAGTCTTTCTTCTTCATCGTCGCTAGAGCCATTCTTGGTGAACCCTTCAACGAACATATAGATTAAGCCGATCACCGCGACCCAGATCATTATGGTATTCATTTTTGAATCAGAGTCATGGCGCATGTGAGTGTCTCGCAAGGGGTGGATGCGCAAAGCGTACACAATGGTAAATTATATGTCTATCTGCATATGGGGGTCCTGCGGGCTTGATGGGCATTTCAAATTGGGGCAGATTTTGGGGCAGCATTGGGGCATTGTGGGGCATTGTGGGGCAATTAGGGATAATCAAATTTTACACAGTGCTGTAAACCTCTATTTTATTTCCCATTTTTACCCCATAATTCCCGCCTGGTTTTGGTATAGCGAGTTCGAATCCCTCTACCCCGACCATTTACAACACCGTTTACGGCGAAGATGCCCGGAGTTGCCCTCATCCCCATCCTTTCTCCCGAGGGGAGAAGGAGGCGAGCCGAAGCGCTGCGCGCGCTTATATTATCGCGCCCGTAGCTCATCTGGATAGAGCACCGGCCTTCTAAGCCGGTGGTAGCAGGTTCGAGTCCTGCCGGGCGCACCATCCTGAGTGTGATACCTTTTTCGCAGAGCATTCGTGCGTATCCGTAGTAGCTTGTGTAAAATACTACGATTATGGTGGGCGTAGCTCAGTTGGTAGAGCCCCGGATTGTGATTCCGGTGGTCGTGGGTTCGAGCCCCATCGTCCACCCCATATATAGTTGCAGAGAATGTTGCACACGGCGTAAGCCTGTGCTTCACTAACAAATCGGGCCGTTAGCTCAGTTGGTAGAGCAGTTGACTCTTAATCAATAGGTCGTTGGTTCGATCCCAACACGGCCCACCACACTCTTGATGGTATGCGGGTATTTCCAGATCGGTAGCGAGCGCATGAATACAACCGATGCTCAGCGTGCGCAATATCTGGATGCCATGGGCATCCCGCAATGGGAACGACGCGACTTGCCCAAACCACAAAGCGCACCGCACGTTAACACCGAATCAAGCACAGCTGACTGGCAGGCGCTGGAAGAGGCGGTGCGGACGTGTACGCGCTGTTCTCTGTACGAGGGACGCACGCAGACTGTATTTGGTGTAGGTAACCGTAACGCTGAGTGGATGGTTATCGGTGAAGCTCCCGGTGCGGAAGAAGATCGTCAGGGCGAGCCGTTTGTCGGGCGGGCAGGGCAGTTGCTTAACGCCATGCTCAAGGCGATCGGACTTGCGCGCGAACAGGTCTACATCGCCAATATCCTGAAAAGCCGTCCGCCTAATAATCGCGATCCTTTACCCGGCGAAGTCGCCGCCTGCGAACCCTTTTTGCAGCGCCAGATACAATTGATTCAACCCAAAATTATTCTCGCCGTTGGGCGCATCGCCGCCCAAAATCTGCTCAAGACGGACACCAAGATCGGCGCGCTGCGTGGCAAGCGCTTCACCTGTCCGAGCACCGACATCCCCGTGGTCGTCACCTATCACCCCGCCTATTTGTTGCGCGCGCCGGGTGAAAAACGCAAAGCCTGGGAAGATTTGAAGTTCGCCTGCAAAGTATTCAGGGACGAAGCGTGAGTGCGGTATTGAAACAACCGCTGCTGCGCCTGCGGCCGATGAATGAGTCAGACGTAGATGCCATCATCGCTATCGAAAACTGCACTTACCCATTTCCCTGGACGGTAGATATTTTTTGGGATTGTCTGCGCGTGGGTTATTGTTCATGGGTGTATGAACAAGACGGAGCGATTGAAGCCTATGCGGTAATGTCAGTGGGTGCTGGTGAATCGCATATTTTGAATATCTGCGTAAAACCGGAGTCACGCAACCGTGGTTTGGGACGCAGTCTGCTGGATCATATGCTCGACCTTGCCCGCGATCACCGCGCGGATACGGCGTTTCTTGAAGTGCGTCCTTCCAATCACGCCGCGCTGAAACTCTATAAGGATATGGGCTTTAATGAAGTCGGCGTGCGCAAGTCTTATTATCCGGCCATCAACGGCAAGGAAGACGCTGTAATCATGGCCCGCATTTTAACGTAAGGTGAAAACACACCCTGTACGTCAAAAGCGATTATAATTAGCCGATTTGTCATAGCGGCTTATCCTCACCATGTCAGTTATTACCAGCGAAGCGGCACGCCGCCGCACTTTCGCCATTATTTCCCACCCCGATGCCGGTAAGACCACGCTTACCGAAAAACTATTGTTATTTGGCGGTGCCATCCAGCTTGCCGGTACGGTAAAAGGCCGCAAGTCGGCACGTCACGCCACGTCGGACTGGATGGAGTTGGAAAAACAGCGTGGCATTTCCGTCACTTCGTCAGTGATGCAGTTTCCGTATAAAGACAAGATCATCAACCTGCTCGACACCCCAGGGCACCAGGATTTTTCTGAAGATACCTACCGCACGCTAACGGCTGTGGATTCCGCGCTAATGGTGATTGATTCCGCCAAGGGTGTGGAAGAGCGTACCATCAAGCTGCTGGAGGTGTGCCGGTTACGCGACACACCTATTCTGACCTTCATCAATAAGCTCGACCGCGAAGGCCGCGCACCCATTGAGTTGCTGGATGAAATTGAGTCCGTACTCAACATTCGCTGTGCGCCGATCACCTGGCCAATCGGCATGGGCAAGCGCTTTAAAGGCATCTTTCATCTGCACAACAACAGTATCCATTTATTTAGCCCGAGCTTGAGTCACAAGATCCAGCAAGGTGAGTTGATTCAAGGGTTGGATAATCCACGACTTGACGAATTATTCGGAATGGAAGCCGCCGAACTACGCGAAGAAATAGAGCTCGTTAAAGGTGCCAGTCATGAATTTGATTTACAAGCCTTTCTGGCAGGAAAATTAACACCGGTATTTTTTGGCTCCGCCATGAATAATTTCGGTGTGCAGGAATTTCTGGATATGTTTGTAGAGTATTCCCCGCCACCTCAGCCGCGCGAAACCACCACGCGTAAGGTATTAGCTCAGGAAGAAAAATTCAGCGGCTTCGTTTTCAAGATACAAGCTAATATGGACCCGTCGCATCGTGATCGTATCGCCTTCTTGCGCGTATGCTCTGGTAGCTATGTGAAAGGTATGAAGGTGCGCCATGTG
>JAYTIZ010000012.1:0-4193 GCA_043731445.1 Gammaproteobacteria bacterium
AAAAGGAAACTTGTAGTCGGGTGTGATGGTGCCATCTTTCACTGATGATGTGCACTTACTGAGCGGTAGGAAAAAGCAAAGCAGGAGTAGCAGCGCTGCACCCTTACGAAAAGTGATAAGCCTGCTCATCTTACTATTCAATATCTGTTGGGTTTCTTGTCCCATATTAACTCCCGGACTCACCTTAACGGTAGGTAACGCTATACTATCCCAACTATGGCCCGAACCAAAAGCAGCAGCCGTTGGCTGAAAGAGCACTTTGATGACGAATACGTCAAGAAGGCTCAGCAAGATGGCTATCGTAGCCGTGCGATCTACAAACTACAGGAAATTGATGCACGCGACCATATTCTGCGGCCCGGAATGACGGTGGTGGACCTAGGCGCGGCACCGGGCGGCTGGTCGCAGTGGGCTGGGCAAAAACTGGCTGGAAAAGGCCGTGTGATTGCGCTGGATATCCTCCCCATGGATGCTTTGCCGGGAGTCGAGTTTATTCAGGGTGACTTTTGCGATCAGTTGGTGCTCGATCAGCTATTGGAGAGGGTAGGGAAGGATAAAATAGGGCTTGTAATGTCGGACATGGCCCCCAATATCACAGGTATGGCATCGGTAGATCAACCGCGGGCGATGTATCTGGCCGAATTGGCGCTGGAGTTGGCGCGCAAGATTTTAACCCCTGGCGGCGATTTATTGATGAAGGTATTCCAGGGCAGCGGCTTTGATGAGCTGCACAAGGAATTACGGGCTGGTTTCAAGCAAGTCGTGGTGCGTAAACCCAAGGCGTCGCGTGCCCGTAATCGTGAGGTCTACCTGCTGGCGAGGAACTATCTTGGCACGTAGAGTCCAACATTAGAATTACTCTAGAATTATGCTAAGCTACTGTTTAACTGAACTGTATTTGTGCAACACCTGAGGTGAGGATATCCATTTGAACGACATTGCTAAGAACCTGATCCTGTGGGTAGTGATCGCCATTGTGCTGATGTCGGTATTCCAGAACTTCGGCCCGCGCCAGGCGACACCAGAAAAGCTTGAATACTCCCAATTCATCGCCGATATCAAGGCGGGCAAGGTGCAGAAGGTCAGCATCGAAGACCGCACCATCACCGGCGTTAAAGACAACGGTGACACGTTCACCACGTACAGCCCGGGTGACCCGGGGCTGATCGGCGACTTGCTTGCCAACGGCGTGAAGATTGATGCGCGCCCGCCGCAGCAACAAGGTTTCCTGATGCAGTTGCTGATTTCCTCTTTCCCCGTGTTGTTGCTCATTGGTGTGTGGATATACTTCATGCGTCAGATGCAGGGCGGCGCAGGCGGACGCGGTGCCATGTCGTTCGGCAAGAGCCGCGCACGCATGCTCGGCGAAGATCAGGTCAAGATCACTTTTGCCGACGTAGCGGGTGTGGAAGAAGCTAAGGAAGAAGTGGTTGAGCTCGTCGAATTTCTGCGAGATCCCGCCAAATTCCAGAAACTCGGCGGCAAAATTCCGCGCGGCGTGTTGATGGTAGGCAGCCCGGGTACGGGTAAGACTTTACTCGCCCGTGCTATCGCTGGCGAAGCCAAAGTGCCGTTCTTCACTATTTCCGGTTCCGATTTCGTCGAGATGTTCGTCGGCGTCGGTGCTTCGCGCGTGCGCGATATGTTTGAGCAAGCCAAGAAGCATGCGCCATGCATCATCTTCATTGATGAAATTGACGCCGTGGGCCGCCATCGTGGTGCAGGTTTAGGCGGCGGACATGACGAGCGCGAGCAGACCTTGAACCAGTTGCTGGTCGAGATGGACGGATTTGAAGGCAACGAAGGCGTGATCATCATCGCTGCGACCAACCGCCCCGACGTGCTTGACCCGGCGTTGCTGCGTCCGGGCCGCTTTGACCGTCAGGTTGTCGTGCCTTTGCCTGATGTGCGTGGCCGTGAACAGATTCTCAAGGTGCACATGCGTAAAGTGCCCTTATCCGACAACGTGCAGCCCGGCATTATCGCACGCGGCACGCCTGGATTTTCCGGCGCTGATCTCGCTAATCTCGTTAACGAAGCTGCGCTGTTTGCCGCCCGCGCGAATAATCGCGTAGTCAGCATGGAACATTTCGAAAAAGCCAAAGACAAGATCATGATGGGTGCCGAGCGCCGCTCGATGGTGATGAGCGAAGATGAAAAGAAGCTCACTGCCTATCACGAAGCCGGGCACGCGATCGTAGGCCTCACGGTGCCTGCGCATGATCCTGTTTATAAGGTCAGCATTATCCCACGTGGGCGAGCGCTGGGGGTGACCATGTTCCTGCCAGAACAGGATCGTTACAGCTACAGCAAACAACGTCTGGAAAGCCAAATTTGCAGCATGTTTGGCGGGCGCGTAGCCGAAGAGTTGATCTTTGGTTCTGAGGCAGTGACCACCGGTGCCAGCAACGACATCCAACGCATCACGGAAATCGCACGCAACATGGTGACTAAGTGGGGTTTATCAGAAAAACTGGGGCCTTTAACCTATAGCGAAGATGACGGCGAAGTTTTCTTGGGCCATTCGGTAAGTCGTCATAAAACGGTATCGGATGAGACGTCTCATGTGATCGATAAGGAAATACGCTTAATTGTTGATCGCAACTACAAGCGTGCCATGCAGATATTGACAGATAAGGTAGACACCCTGCATCGCATGGCGGAGGCGTTGATAAAGTATGAGACGATTGATAGTGCGCAGATGAGCGACATCATGGCGGGTAAACCGCCACGTCCACCCGCAGATATGCCTGAGCCGGGCGCGCCTTCTGCGCCGTCCACAGACGAACCCAGCAAGAGCGATACACCGCGCGCTGGCAAGCTAGGTGATCCGGCTGGCGAGCACTGAGTTCAGGTTATAAGGTGCGTGCCACTGCTCGACTGTAACGGTAAATTCCTCGCACTGGGCCAAGCCCAGGTGATGGGAATACTCAACATTACCCCCGACTCCTTTTCGGATGGGGGTATTTTTTTGTCTCCCGAAAAAGCCCTGGCGCGTGCTAAAGAGATGGTGGAAGAGGGCGCTGCCATTATTGATGTAGGAGGCGAATCCACACGTCCAGGAGCAACGCCTGTTTCACTGGAAGACGAGCTAAGCCGTGTTATCCCAGTTATTCAAGCCCTGACTGCTGAGCTTGCTATACCTGTCTCCGTTGATACCAGCAAACCAGAAGTGATGCAGGCCGCTGTCACTGTGGGTGCAGGCATGATCAATGATGTGCGTGCCTTGCGTGTGGAGGGTGCATTACAGATGGCGGCAAAACTCAACCGGCAAGCGAGTATCCCACTATGTTTGATGCATATGCAGGGCGAGCCACCTGTGATGCAGCAGTATCCGCAATATCAGGACGTTGTCAGCGAGGTGAAAAAGTTTCTGACAGAACGCATTGAGGCGTGTGTGAACGTAGGCATTCCTCGTGAACGCTTGCTGATTGATCCAGGTTTTGGTTTTGGTAAAAGCTTGGAGCATAATCTGGATTTGCTGAGAAACTTGTCAGTATTAGCAGATTTGCAGGTGCCTATGCTGGTGGGGCTGTCACGCAAAGGCATGATAAGTGCGCTGCTCGATGTGCCTGTCGAACAGCGGCTCTATGGTAGTCTTGCACTTGCCACCATTGCCGTGTGGCAAGGTGCTGTGATCGTGCGAGCGCACGATGTGCGTGCCACGGTAGAAGCAGTGAAGCTGTGCAGTATAGTTAAACAGAGTGATTAAGGAACAAGCCTTGCAAAAAAGAAAATACTTTGGTACTGACGGCATTCGCGGCAGGGTAGGTGCAGATCCCATCAATGCCAGCTTCGTGCTCAAGCTCGGCTGGGCAGTCGGCCGCGTGCTGGTCAAAGAAGGAAGAGGCAAAGTCCTTATAGGCAAAGACACCCGCATCTCTGGGTATATGTTTGAGTCAGCTCTGGAAGCAGGGCTGTCTGCCGCAGGCGTAGACATCCGTCTGCTTGGCCCCATGCCAACACCCGGGGTCGCTTACCTCACCCGTACCTTTCACGCCCAGGCGGGCATTGTTATCAGCGCTTCGCACAATCCTTATTACGATAACGGCTTCAAGTTCTTTTCTGCTCAAGGCACTAAACTTGCCGACGAGATCGAGCTTGCCATCGAAGCTGAGCTGGAAAAACCCATGCAGACGGTAGACTCATCTCTGCTCGGCAAAGCAGAACGGCTTGATGATGCTGCCGGACGG
>JAYTIZ010000013.1:0-5640 GCA_043731445.1 Gammaproteobacteria bacterium
ACCGTACGGGGTTTGAACAACATCCGGTTAATACGAATACAGGAATTGAGTTCTGGGGCTCGAGTTTTATTGCTGGCCCACAGGGAGAAATTCTTGCCAGCGCTTCCAGCGATCAGGCTGAGGTGTTGCTGACTGAGCTTGATCTTAATCGCAGCGAACAGGTGCGGCGTCTCTGGCCGTATCTGCGTGATCGCCGTATTGATGCCTATCAGGGAATCAGTCAGCGTTACCTTGACGACACTACGCCGCGCTGAATTCTATAATTTACTTTATTAATAGTTAATATCATATTGAATTTAATAAATATATCATCTGAGTTATTTCATCTCATTGAGACGGGCAACCAGGCCGCAGACCAGCAAATCCAAAGATACTTTCGCGAGCATCGTAACTTGGGTGGGCGTGAGCGTGGCTTTGTTGCCGAAACAGTGTATGGCTGCTTGCGTCACAAGCGTTTGATAGACCATGTACTGGCTAATAGTGAATCTACTCGACTAGATAGAATCGCTGCATACCTTGTCGCCATCCAGGGTTGGAATGCGCGGGCCCTGCAAGAGGCAGGTTATCCCGGCGAGGCGGCCTCGCTCATCGCTCGTGTGCGTGCGACTCCCAGAGAACAACTGCCCGGCCCGGTGCGCGCCGACATGCCAGACTGGCTTTATGAGCGGCTAGTTGCACAGCTAGGTGAAGAGGAAACGCTGCAATTAGCGTATGCACTAAACCGCCCTGCCCCGGTAGATCTGCGGGTTAATACTCTGAAAGGCAAGCGGGAAGAGGCCGCCGCCTCGTTAGCAGCCGAGAGTTATCCAGTAGAGCCTACGCCCCTGTCTCCTGTCGGTCTGCGCCGCCTGGATCGTGCACCGCTGTTCCGGACAGAAGCTTTTCAGCAAGGTCTGATAGAGGTGCAGGATGAAGGAAGTCAACTGCTTGCTTTACTTCTGGAGCCTGCGCGCCGGGAAATGGTAGTGGATTTTTGCGCCGGAGCCGGTGGCAAGACCTTACATCTAGGCGCGCTCATGGCCAATACCGGCGTCCTGTATGCGTTTGACGTATCAGCCAAACGTCTGGAAAAAATCAAGCCGCGCATCAAGCGAGCCGGACTGGATACGGTGCGTGTCGTCCTGATCGAACACGAGCGTGACCGCCGCGTAAAAAATCTGCGGGGCAAGATTGACCGGGTATTAGTGGATGCGCCCTGCACCGGCATTGGCACCTTGCGCCGCAATCCCGATATCAAATGGCGGAGCCATGATTTGCCCGAGCTTACCGCTTTGCAGCAGCGCATCCTCAGCGCCGCCGCGGCATTGCTAAAGCCCGGTGGACGCCTGGTCTATGCTACATGCAGCCCCTTACGCGAAGAAAATGAAGAAGTGGTGGAACAATTTTTGGCGGGAAACCCACTTTTTACGCAGATTTCCGCACCGGACATTCTGGCGCGGCGTGGCATTGACGTACAGCATGATGCCAGTCAGAAAGCCTTGCGGCTGTACACCCATCGGCATAACACCGACAGCTTCTTTGCCGCTGTTTTAGAGCGCGCAACATAACACTCTGCCCCCTACCCTTGACTGATATGAGATAATGCTTGTTTTATCTAACATCAACTTTACGGATACTTCAGCGATGATCCTGATACTCGAACCCAACATTGATAAAGACGGCGCCCAATACCGGCAGATAATGAGCCATTTGGAGAATCTGCCCAATATCCAGATACGCATTCATCAGGAAAAAGGCGCGGTGCATACACTGACCGAGATTTATCTCATTGGCGATACTGCTGGCCTGGTGATACACGATATGGAAAGCCTGCCCGGTGTCGAACGTGCCGTGCGCGTGTCTGAGGAATATCGGGTATTAGGGAGGCATAAGAACGATACTCGCCCCACATCATTTGAATACAACGGCGTGCTCTTTGGTCAAGATACCTTGAATATATTTGCCGGACTGTGCGCTGTGGATACTCCGGAGCACGTTGAATTGATGCTGAAGGCTTTGCGCGATAACGGCCAGGTCTGCACGCGCATGGGTGCTTACAAACCTCGCACTAACCCCTACTCCTTTCAGGGTCACGGCAAAAACTGTCTACCTTACGTATTCGAATTAGCAGGCAAGTACGGTATCAAGGTCATCGCGATGGAAGTAACTCATGAATCGCATGTAAACGAGATCAGCGAGGCCTTGCGTATCACCGGCCAGCCTACCGGCGTGATGCTGCAAATCGGTACACGCAACACGCAGAATTTCGAGTTGCTGAAGATCGTGGGACGGCAGAATGTGTTCCCAGTGCTGCTCAAGCGCGGCTTTGGCATTACTCTGGAAGAATCCTTGAATGCGGCAGAATATTTAGCCAGTGAGGGAAATCGCAAAGTGGTCTTCGGCTTGCGTGGCATGAAAACCAACGCCGGTGACCCGCATCGTAATCTGGTTGATTTCAGCCACGTGCCGGTCGTCAAGCGCCTTACGCGCATGCCTGTCTGCATTGATCCTTCGCATTCCGTAGGTTCGCGCGATTGCGCGCCAGACGGCGTATTGGATGTTCAGCACGTCACCGCCCAAGGCATTATCGCCGGCGCTAACATGGTGTTAGTAGACTTCCACCCTGCCCCGGAAAAGGCTTTGGTAGATGGTCCTCAAGCACTACGCCTGGATGAGCTGCCAGATTTCCTGGAAGATATCCGCATTACGCGCGAAGCCTATGAGAAGCGCGCGAAACTAGTGAAGCATTAAAAGCATAAGCGTTGCAGACTAATTACTTTTTAACCTTGCTCATCCAACGCTTTGATGAGTTGAGCGGCAGGTATATAGCCAGGCACTAACTGACCATCTTCAAATAATAAAGTGGGCGTACCTGTAATACCGAGCTTTTTCGCCACTGCCAGATGTTGCTTTACAGGATTAGTGCAGGTCTTTTCCTCGATGGGTTCATCCGCTTCAGCTTTGGTGATGGCACTGTTGCGGTCTTTGGCACACCAGACGGACACCATTTTATAGTAGGAGGGTGTATCAATACCGGTGCGCGGAAAAGCCAGATAGCGAACCTTAATACCCGCCTTGTTCAGCTCGGCCACTTCCTTGTGCATTTTCCTGCAGTACTGGCAATCCACATCCGCAAATACGGTGATGGTGTGCTTAACCTCTTTGGGAGAAAATACCACCATATCTTTTTCGTCGAGCGCACTCACCAGCTTGATGCGCTCCGCTGCTCTCTGTAACTCGGTGATATTTTTATGCTGACTGGTATCAATCACGTCGCCTTGTATAACGTAACGGCCGTCTTTGCTGACGTAGAAAATATCTGAACCGTAGGTTACTTCGTACAAACCTGGAATAGGCGACAACTTCACGTTATCAGGTTTCTGATTAGGAATTATTCCCGCCAGCGCTTTATTCACATCGGCGAGCTCATCTGCATGCGCGGCAAACGACAGCATCGTCATTAGCGTAATCAGAATACTCAACGTCCACTTTTTCATTTTCACTACTCCATTAATCCCGAAAGTTTATATATTGTAGCGGAAGTTGCCATTGCCCCTTGCGTAACAGGCTCATCACATCTTGCAGGTCGTCACGCTTTTTACCGGTGACTCTTACCTGATCACCCTGAATCGAGGCCTGCACTTTCAACTTGCTGTCCTTGATATGCTTGCAGATTTTCTTGGCTAATTCGGTATCAACACCCTCACGCACAGTCACTTTCTGGTGAGCTTTGGAGCCAGTCACTTCTACCTTTCCCATTTCTAACGAACCCAACTCGATACTGCGTTTGACAAGTTTTCCTTGCAAAATATCCATCATCTGCTTAATTTGAAATTCGCTCGTCGCGTGCAGGGTGAGCAACATTTTATCGTGCTCAATGTTGGCATCTGATCCACGGAAGTCAAAGCGGGTGCTAATCTCACGGTTAGCTTGATCCACGGCGTTGCTTAACTCGTGCATATCTACCTGGGATACGATGTCAAATGACGGCATAAGCAACCCTTATTATTTTCTGTTTTAAATTTAACACACTACCCACGGGGATGGTGCTGGGCATGCAAGCCTTTGAGACGCTCGCGTGCGATATGAGTATAGATTTGTGTGGTGGATAAGTCACTGTGCCCGAGCAGCATTTGCACCACACGCAAGTCGGCACCATGATTAAGTAGGTGGGTCGCAAAGGCATGGCGCAAGGTATGCGGCGAGAGTGGCTTGTTGATGTCCGCCAGCAATGCATAGTGCTTGATACGATACCAAAAGGCCTGGCGCGACATGGCCGCGCCGCGCCGCGTTACAAACAGTGTTTCTGAGCTGTAGCCTTTTATCAAGCCAGGCCGGGCATCTTGCAGATACTGCTGCAACCAGGCCGCAGCCTCTTCACCAAATGGAATGAGCCGTTCCTTGCTGCCTTTACCCATGACACGCAGTACACCCTGGCGAAGATTAACCTGTGTGTAGGTGAGGGAGACCAACTCGGAGACGCGCAAGCCGCAAGCATACAATAGCTCCAACATACTGCGGTCACGCAGACCGATGATATCCCCAGTAATAGGTGCCGCCAACAATGCTTCTACTTCGGCTTCTGTCAGGAATTTAGGCAATAACCGCCCTATTTTAGGTGCGGCAATACGCGCGCTCGGGTCATCTTTACGGCGCCCTTCTCTTACCAGGTAGCGATATAACAGCCGCAGGCTGGAGAGTAAGCGCGCCGTAGAACGCGGCCGTATGCCTTGCCGCACACGCTCGGCGAGATAATCGAGCAAGTGACTGCGCTCGGCCTTCTGCAAAGAGGTGCCATATTCCATCAATGCGACCGCGAAGCCCTGCAAATCGGTACGGTAAGCCATCAGAGTATTTTTAGCCAAGCCCCGCTCCATCCAGAGCGCATCCATAAACTCTTCAATGAGTATGGAGTCGTCTGTGCTCAGCGGACTCGTCGTATTAACCGCTGCTTTCATGGTCTAGCAGCCAACGTTTGATATTGAGCGCCGCGCCGCTGGTCTTACCTGAATAGCCCCCTAACCCATGCTTCGCGAGTACGCGGTGACAGGGAACAGCAATGGAAATCGGATTAGCGCGACAGGCGTTGCCCACGGCGCGTGCGCTAGTACGCAGCTTCCGGGCAAGCTCTCCATAACTGCACGTGTGACCGGAGGGAATATTTTGCAGGGCATGCCAGACACGCTTTTGGAATGCTGTGCCGTGCAAAATCAGCGACAAGCTAAATGGACGTTGAGGATTATTAAAATAGGCTGCTAGCTGCGTTGCTACCCGGCGCGCATGCCCGTTTACGGGGAGCTTATCTGCGTATCGGGAACTTACGTAATCAATGCTGCAAAGAACGTTCTGCTCAAAGCGTATCCCCAGCTTCCTACCCGGTAAAGGTGTACTGAGGATGGCATCATACGCTGGCTTGGATGGGTGGGCCATAACACCCCTCTAAGAAAAAACTTAGAGCTTTTCCTTGATGCGTGCGGCTTTGCCTTCCAGATCGCGCAGGTAGTATAACTTGGCACGACGCACATCTCCGCGCAGCTTTACGGAAACATCATGAATACCGGGGCTGTAGCTCTGGAACACGCGCTCTACACCTTCACCGTGTGAGATCTTGCGTACGGTGAAGCTGGAATGCAGCCCGCGGTTACGCTTGGCAATCACTAT
>JAYTIZ010000014.1:0-14630 GCA_043731445.1 Gammaproteobacteria bacterium
TAGGCCCACATCATGAAAAACGAGAAGCCCATCCACACTCCCCAAACGTATAACCACCAGAAACTGCCGGACGCTTGCATCAGCCACAGTACTAGCGCGGCGAGAGGAGTGCCAAGTAGTAACAGCAAGATGCCCTGTTTTATCAGGTCGGTAACGAACAGCCCCATTGTGCTGCGGTTGAAGCCGAAACGTTGCTCAATGACAAAGGTGCGATATAGTGCAAACGGCAGATCGAGCAGTGCCATCAGCAAAAATGAACTTAATATGAAGCCTACTCCGGTGAGCACCGGGCCGAGTTCGATACTATGCCAGGCGTGATCCAACATATTCAGCCCACCACCCAGCGTCCATACGAGTAACCACGCAGTACCGGCAACCAGTTCCAGTTGGCTAAAACGTGTGCGCGCCAAGGTGTAGTCGGCGGCTTTTTGATGAGCAGGGCGGCCAATTTTCTCGCTGAAGGTAGCAGGCACCTGATCGCGGTGGATGGAGACATGGGCCAGTTGCCTACGTGCCAGCCATAGTTGCACCAAAGTGCCCAGGAGCAGCGCGCAAAGAAAAAGCAGTGTGAAAAAATTCATTCAATTACCTCAAGATAAGCACTTACGTTAGGGTAGCCTCTGCTAGAATGCATAGCAAGATTTCCCTGAAAAATCCCATTTCCCGAGCAAAAAGCAATGGCACAAGACGCTAATAATCTGATTTGGATAGACCTCGAAATGACGGGCCTCAATACCGAGGTTGATCAGGTTATCGAAATCGCAACCATCGTCACGGACAGTGCGCTTAATGTCCTCGAAGAAGGCCCGGTATTTGCCATCCATCAAAGCAATGCGATTTTAGACAGCATGGACAGCTGGAATACTCAACAACATGGTAAATCGGGTCTTGTCGAACGCGTGCGTATGAGCCTGATGAACGAGGTTGAAGCTGAACAAAAGACCTTGGAATTTCTCCAAAAATACGTGCCACGCAACAAGTCTCCGATGGCTGGTAACAGTATTTGTCAGGACCGGCGTTTTCTACACCGCTGCATGCCGGAGCTGGAAAAATATTTTCATTACCGCAATCTGGATGTAAGCAGCATCAAAGAATTAGTCAAACGCTGGGCCCCGGCCTTGGTAGATGGATTTGCCAAGAACCCCACGCACCTTGCTATGGATGATGTGCGCGACTCTATCCGCGAGCTAAAGTATTACCGGGAGCATTTCTTCAAGGTATAACTCTAGTTATATACATTAAGTACTTGATAGATAAGTATGTATAGGTTTTATTCTGAGGTTTTAAGATGTGTTATACTATGTCTAAAGTAGTGTACTAAACTAGGCGAGTGATCTTATGGATGTGATGGAAAGAATCAGGCAGCAGGTCGAGACCAATCCGGTCATCCTTTACATGAAAGGAACGCCGAGTATGCCGCAGTGCGGTTTTTCCAGCCGTACTTCTCAAGCACTGCTTGCCTGTAATGCGGATTTTGCCCACGTGAATGTATTGGCCGATCCGGAAATCTTTCAAAACTTGCCGCGCTATGCTGATTGGCCAACATTCCCGCAGTTGTACATCAACGGTGAATTGATTGGTGGCTGTGATATTACGCTGGAGCTGTATCAGTCCGGTGAGTTGCAAAAGCTGTTAGAGACTGTGAAAAAACCCACCGAAACAAAAGCAGTTTAGCCTTCTCGTTTCCCCCCGCAAGGATGCATCCCTGATGTACGCCCAGGGATGGGCTTTTTTTATCCGTGCACTTTCCAGTTAAGCTCTTCGTCCGCACGAAACGGCACCAGCTTGTCTCCGCCTAACGAATACTCGCTGGGTACCCGCCATTTTTCTTTTACGAGTGTGATCTTCTGTGTGTTGCGCGGCAGGCCGTAGAAGTCGGGGCCGTAGAAGCTCGCAAAGCCTTCGAGCTTGTCCAGAGCACCGGCCTGCTCAAATACCTCAGCATATAATTCGATTGCAGCATGGGCGGTGTATATGCCTGCACAGCC
The DNA here is from genome assembly GCA_043731445.1 of Gammaproteobacteria bacterium. GTDB lineage: Bacteria > Pseudomonadota > Gammaproteobacteria > SURF-13 > SURF-13 > JAYTIZ01. The sequence continues at coordinate 1,989 of JAYTIZ010000014.1, forward strand.
ACAGCTCGATTCTTTTGCGTGTTTAGGATGCGGTGCGCTATCGGTGCCGAGAAAGAACTTGGAGTTGCCACTCGTGGCCGCTTTCACCAAAGCCTGACGATGAGCTTCACGCTTGAGAACGGGCAGGCAATAATAGTGAGGGCGCATGCCCCCGGCGAACAAGGCATTACGATTGAGCAGTAGATGGTGCGCTGTGATCGTGGCGGCAATCTTGTTCGAAGCGCCCAGTACAAATTCGACGGCTTCACGGGTAGTCACATGTTCGAACACGATGCGTAGCTGCGGGAATTTTTCCACCAGCGGTAACAGCTCACGTTCAATAAAAATCTTTTCGCGATCGAAGATATCAATGTTGGCATCAGTGACTTCGCCGTGTACCAGTAAGGGTAAATTTTGCTCTTCCATGGCAGCGAGCGCCACATAGGTTTTTCGTAAATCCGTGACACCCGCATCGGAGTGGGTGGTTGCACCAGCAGGGTAGTATTTTACCGCAGCGATATGAGGGTTTGCCCTTGCTTTAATGATCTCATCCCGGCTGGTATTATCGGTGAGATAAAGCGTCATAAGCGGAGTGAAATTTACATTGCTTGGCACTGCTGACAAAATGCGTTGCCGATAGGCCGACGCCAGCTCAGTGGTAGTCACCGGTACTTTCAGATTGGGCATGATAATGGCCCGCCCGAATTGTGCAGCAGTATGATTCACCGCAGTGGTGAGCGCTGCCCCATCGCGCAGGTGTACATGCCAATCATCTGGGCGGGTGAGGGTGTGAGTCGTCACGGAATGGCTTTTTTGGACCTGAGGAGTAAGTGGTCTATTATGCCATGGTACGCAAGGATTCACGATCCAGACATTAGGAAAATAAAGTGGGTTTATTAGAGCAAAGAGTGGGTCGGTGAGTTCCAGCAGTAATTATTATGGCTTGCTTGCAGATGTCACTGTCACAGTGCATATCGCCTTTGTGTTGTATGTTGTCCTCGGGCAGCTCATGATTCTGGCCGGTTGGATGAATCGCTGGAACTGGGTTCGCAATAGTGTATTCAGGCTGACGCATCTTGCAGCTATCGGTTTTGTGGTGTCGGAGGTCTGGTTGGGAATAGCCTGCCCGCTGACGACATTAGAAAACCATTTTAGAGAGCTGGCAGGCAGCGCGACCTATCAACAGAGTTTTGTCGGTTATTGGCTGAATAAAATATTATTTTACAATTTCCCCGAATCGGCATTTGTAATAATCTACTCGACATTCTTCCTGCTAGTCTTAGTCACGTTCATCGCGTACCCGCCGACGTTGCGGCGGACTTCCTGATAAGTTTTGTATGACTACCTCTTTTATTATTCTACTCGTGTTTGGTCTGGGCGGCTGGTTTTGGTTTGAGACACTGTATGTGCGCGAACTGGCCACGGGCATGGCCAGAAATGCTTGCAGGCATTATGACGTACAGTTTCTGGATGAAACGGTTGCGCTGAATCGCCTTGGTTTAGGCCGCAATAACATTCAGCATTTGTGTATTCGTAGAGTGTACCAGTTCGAATTCACTGCAAGTGGTGCAAGCAGGCAGAAAGGCTATGTGATACTGTTGAGCAGGGAGCTCGAATCTCTACAGATGGAAACATCTGAAACAGCGCACTAAACTCAATCGTCTTCGCGGCGTGTCTCTAGGTTCGTCATTGTGCCGTGGTGATCAACGACCAGATGAAACAGGATAGGGCGGCAGCATACCTGGCAGTCTTCGATATAGTCTTGGCTGCCAGCCGAGGTGTCTATTTCCGTTGTAAAGCTTTCCCCGCAGTAGGGGCATTCGATAGGGTGGGTAAACATTAGTGTCAGACCTTAATAGTGATATGAAATGGTGTCGTTGCAGATCGGTGCTGCGTGTATTGCTGGCCATTTTCTTTGTCGTTGCCGGAATTTTGCACTTTGTTAAAACACCGCTCTATCTGCAAATTATGCCTCCGTATCTGCCTTATCATCTGGCCCTTGTTTACATCAGCGGCGTTTGTGAAATTCTGGGCGGGATCGGTGTGCTGCTGCCTCCAATTCGCCGCTTCGCAGGCTATGGATTGATCGCGCTGTCTATCGCCGTGTTGCCTGCCAACATTCAGATGGCCGTTAATTACATACACGCTGAAGGCTTATCTGTAGCTTCACAGTTACTCCTATTACGCCTGCCATTACAGGCAGTGATTATCCTCTGGATTTACTGGTGCACAAAAAAAGTCTGATACCAATATAAATCGCGAACTCTGCCCAAAAAATCTTCTAATTACAATTCGGGCTTCGGCCCGCTGCGCGTGCTTGCTCATAGAGCTTCAGATCCTGGGGGATGCGCGCATTAAGATCAGCGATACGGGTCGTGGGTGAAGGATGGGTGGAAAGGAATTCCGGTGGTCGTCCGCCGCCGGCCCTGCTCATGTTTTGCCACAGCGCAATGCTCTGGCGCGGGTCAAAACCAGCCTTGGCCATGAGGTCGAGGCCCAATAAGTCTGCTTCACTTTCCTGCGTTCGTCCAAACGGAAGTAGCACGCCTACTTGAGCGCCGACGCCTAGCAAGCCAAATAGATCACTCTTTATGGGAGTGTTGGTGCCGCTGATGGCTTGGGCAAGCTGCAATCCGGTCTGTGTGGCATAGGCGGCCGAGATACGTGCGTTGGGGTGGCCCGCGATGACGTGCGCTACTTCGTGGCCGATGACCGTAGCGAGTTGATCCTGATTCTCGGCCACTTTTAACAAACCTGTGTTGACTCCGATTTTGCCGCCGGGCAGAGCGAAGGCATTAGCGGAATCGTCTTCAAACACGGTGACTTCCCAGGCTGTGTTCGAACCGAGCTGCCGTGTGATGGTATTCGCCACACAACGCACATAGCGATTGGCACGTGCGTCGTTCGAGGTCTTAGTCTGCTGTTTTATTTGCTGGTAACTGGCGTTACCCATCTGTGTCAACTCATCATTAGAGAGCAGCTGTAACTGCTGATGGCCTAATGGTGAAGTGGCGCAGGCAACTAGTAGGATTACGCTAAGTGTGGCTAAGATACGTGGCATCATGTTCGACTCCTTGTCGTTTAGCTTGATGAATCCCAAACCATCACAGGCCATGTGCAGAAGGGGTGCTAATTAGAGAAAACAGTATACGCCTATAAATATACACCTTCCCCCCTTGTGGGGGAAGGTGGAGCCTGTCCTGAGCGAAGTCGAAGTAAAGAGGGGGTATAATTACCTTCTCCCCTTGCGAGAGAAGGCTAGAGCCTGTGAGAGGGATATTTGTGTCGCCTTTGGCGACAATTGAGTGACTGAAGATCAGCTCTTGATAAATTTCAGCGCAACGCCGTTATTGCACCAACGCTGTCCGGTAGGTGCCGGGCCGTCATTAAACACATGGCCCTGATGTCCGCCGCAGCGGGCACAGTGATATTCCTTGCGTGGGAAGACAAGTTTAAAATCAGTTTTTGTTTCTGTGTGGCCTTCAATGGAAGTAAAGAAGCTGGGCCAGCCGGTACCGCTGTCAAATTTCATGTCCGAGGTAAATAGCGGTAACGCACAGGCTGCGCAAACGAACTCGCCTTTATGCTTTTCATCGTTGAGTGGGCTGGTAAAGGGGCGCTCCGTGCCTTCTTCACGCAGCACATCAAACTGCTCAGCCGTGAGTAATTTTTTCCACTCTTCTTTGGTTTTAGTAACCTTTTCTATTTTCATAAGTTTAGTATCGCCGTTTGCAAATGTTTTAGAAATCGCCAAGGATGCAGCTGTAACTCCCAGCAAGCCAATTAAGAAATCGCGTCTATACATAAATAACTCTCGTGAAAAGGGATTGTGTAATCTTAGTCTATATTGCAAGGATTAAGTTCGTCCAAGTAGAAATGTTACGAAAAAGTGAGAATTAGGTGACTTCCTCAGCGTAGATTAGCGAGTACAAATTCATTCAAACGTCAACTTAATTTATAGATAAGGAGTGTAGTGGTGAAAATATCCAAAGGTTTGAGTTTACTGTTAACAAGCGGCCTGTTTGCCATAAGCGTATTGGTCGCTCCTCAAGGGGCAGCTACGGAAACGACTGCCACTACTGGGCTTGCCAAAGCTACGTTTGCCGGAGGTTGCTTCTGGTGCATGCAACACCCGTTCGATGAGCTGCCGGGCGTAGTTTCTACCACGGCGGGTTACACAGGCGGCCGTACGAAAAATCCTACCTACGAAGACGTTTCGGGTGGCGAGACAGGGCATGCTGAGTCTGTGCAAGTCGTGTACGACCCAAAAAAAATCAGCTATAGCAAATTGCTGAATGTCTTTTGGCACAATGTTGACCCTGTTGATGCGGCTGGGCAATTTTGTGACAAGGGTAATCAATATCGCTCGGCGATTTTCTACCAGGATGCAGAACAAAAAAAATTGGCAGAGCAATCGAAGCAGGTATTAGAAAAATCTGGAAAGCCCAATGGCACTATCGCCACCCAAATCGTAGCTGCCACGGAGTTTTATCCGGCTGAAGAGTACCACCAGAGTTTTTATAAGAAAAACCCTCTGCGCTACGCATTTTATCGCCACGGGTGTGGCCGCGATAACCGTCTGGAAGAGGTGTGGGGAAAGCCCGCTAATTAATTTGTGGGTTAGATGAACCTTTTACGAACCTAAAGGTGCTGACGAGCTCTGCTTTCTTACAACGACTTGATAGTCTTTATGCAGTAACTCAAGCTGAGTTGCAAAGGTTTTAAGACACATGTCTATGGCCATTTGAGGTCTTTCGTGTGAAGGTTTATGCGGTAACCAGGCGTAATCATCGAATATCATAATGCCCCTTGGTTTAAGCAATGGCCAACTTAACATGGCATCCATCAAAACATTAACGGCAAGGTGACTGCCATCTATGTAAATGATGTCGAAACTTTGCTCTTTCAGCTTGCCCAGGACTGCTTCGGATTTGTTCTTGATCTTTGTTACCTTATTAGCAGAACCTGAAACCCTCATATTGTGGTCAAAGCGTGGTTCCTTGCCGGGTACAGTAAAGGGGTCGATGCAGGTGATAGCGGCGGTGGGGTGGGTAAGAATATTATCCAGAAACCATACGGTAGAGCGGCCTTCAAAACTGCCAATCTCAAGCAGATTTATGTTCTCTTTCCCCCTAAACTCTCCGAGGTACTTTTGCGAAATAGGAATACGTGATGAGTACCAATCTTATGTGAATGCATAAGCTGAAGTATATGCGATACGCCCAGCTACATAAATATTACCTAGTTTTGTACGTAGAGATCTGAGCGCGCCAATTATTGAACGAGCTACATGGAGTCGCATTATTCAATCCTTCCTTATTGATTTGGAGGCGCGGTGTTATCGACCTTGTACTTCACATCTTTAAAGTCACCATCAGAGTGCACATGCACTTCCAGAGTGTTGTACGGGTGTGTGTGATGGGAAAACTTTTCAGCTAGTTGGGCCTGGGCAGCATTGCTGTCAGCGATGGCCTGATTTGCACTGGCAACATCAGCTTTGGTACTTGCAATGTCGGCTTTCACTCCCTTGATCTGGGTATCTATGCCTACGTTAAGAAAACCCATCCCCAATTGGGCCTTATTTGCCGTGTCGGTTGTGGTAGCGAGTTGCGACTTAAGATTACTAATTTCGGATGCTTGCTGTACAAGCTTGGCCTCTAATGCGGTGATACGGCTGTCCTGCCTTTCTTCCGGTGTTACGTCGGTTTGTCCTACAGGTTTTACAAGGAGATGTAGCGGAGCCTGAACACTATTATCGGCGACAGCGATTGAGACGAACGAAAACAGCAGCACGGCGGTCCGGGTAAAGTATCTATTTGGCATCATAGTTTCTCCTCAGAGTTGTTTGGTCAATAATCTAACACAATTCGCAGTTTGGCAAACCTGTCATGGGCCAATACAGCTTATCAGGTATCGGGTCAGGACGGTGGGTTTAACCGACAGACGTGACGATAAACATCTGCAGTTTTGCGAGCAAACTCATCTGCACCAAAATCAGAAACGGCTTTCTCCCTGGCACGAAGGCCCATCATTCCCAATCGATTTTGCTCCGCAACAATCAGCCCAACTTTTATTTCAATAGACGAGATATCACCTTTAGCGCTGATCCAACCATCAACATCATCGCAAATATTTTCTCGCAGTCCAGAAAAATCAGATACAAGCACCGGTTTAGCCATAGCCATCATCTCTCTACAAGCAAGGGAGATTGTTTCGACATCAGTGGACAGTACAAACCCGACATCTGCAAGCCCAATAAAATCACGAACATCGTCAAGATATCCAGGGAATAGTACGTTTTCTTGCATGTTAAGTTCCTCAACATACGTCTTATAATTTTGTTTTGAAATTTGTTTACCGCACACGACGATGAATATGCGCGACCTTACTTTGTCAGGTAATCGAGCAACCGCTGCTACAAGTAAATGCCGGCCTTTGTGTTGAGCGGTTCCAGCGACACTGACAAATATTAATGGATTCGTGACGCACTTTCCTTGTAGAAATCGTTCTCGTAATGCTGAAGAAGCCTGTGCTGAATACGGAGCGTAATGTTGTGTATCTACGCCGTTGCGTATCAAGGAGACTTCGGTATGTTCTGCTGTAATCGCTAGCACTTGTTCGGCCGTATGTGCCGAGACAGCGATAACGTGATCTGTGCAATAGCGTAAGCGTAATGCTGCACTAGTCTTTATTGGGTATGAGTTATGTTTTGTAAATACAATTTTAGGATTTTTATTGGAGAGACTTTTTGCATACAGCATAAGTTTATGATCTGGGGAACCATTTACATGAATGACATCGAAATGTCCCTGATTAATGATGCTTCTTGCCCTTGATGTATTAATTAAAACAGCACCAAGTTCTTTAATTTTTCCAGGGAACTCTAAATCAAGTACGGTTATTTTGCCCGACATACTTCTGGCTAATCTATTGAGCTTACTGGTTACCGGCGCTGCAATCGTAATATTTTCTTGGGTGGCTAAAGATCTTACGATCTCCAAGATATAGGTTGTATGCCCTCCCCCGTCATATGGATGAAAGTTGGTTAACAGAATATTCATGATTTACTTTGTGTGTGGTGAGTCTTGATGTATTTATGGGCCTGACGTTACGGGGTGTTGCCGCGTAAGGAGACTCACTAGGAAGGATTTATAAGTTATTTTTGCCACGCGTCACTCGCTTGTCCGGGTAGGGTTTGTTTATTGATATTCCATGACATGGTGATCCTGGGCGTCTCACCCATATACGGATTAACACTGTGCACCAGCTGGCTGGGGAAAATGATCATCGTACCTGGCGTGAATTCGGGAAGGTAAGGAGTGGTCATATAGCCCTCTTTTTTCTGGCAACAGGACGAAATGCGCGGGTCTACAAAAACAAATCTGCCTGCGAGGGGATCGTCGGGATCCTCATCACCGGTTTGTACACAATAGACGAGACTTGCCGCCGAGCGTTCATGGCTGTGCGGCATGCAGTATTCACCTTTGCGATAAATATTGGCCCAGGAGATATCTACTGCAGCGGTAGCGGAGTTGGCAACTTGCTTAAATAGGGTGATGGCGCGGTCGTGGATGAGCTGCGCTTCTGGGATTCCCCACTGGTGGATATGATAAATTTTTCTCCCACAGCCGCCACGAAAGAGATAATTGCTTAGCGTGGGGTGATGCTCCAGTTCCATTATTTTCTTGATCAGCGCAGGGTGATAGTCCGCTATATCATCGAATACGGTGCCCATGATGTTCGGGTCGCCACGTGCTTCGATAGTAGCTTTTTTCTGAGCACTACCAGTGGGGATGTTTGTTTGCTCCATACCGGATCCTTATTATTCAGACTTCATCACATCTTTATCTAACAGCAAAGCCAGGCTGAATCTCACCCCAAAGCCGGTGATATCCGTAGGAATGTGGGCCAAACCGTTTTTGTGGTTGCCGCCGGAAAGATCAATGTGTATCCACGGCACATTCTTCTCGACGAAGCGATTAAGAAAGCGGCTAGCGAGGATGTGGTCGGGGCCGCCTTCCAGCGTACATTGCTTGATGTCAGCGGTTTCGCTGTCGAGCGCGGAATCGTAATCGCTGTCGGTAGGGAAGGGCCACACCCGTTCGCCACTCGCACGACCGGCCTCGATAATCGCGGGCATGAGTTCTACGCGGTTGGTGAATGCGCCACTGTATTGCGTACCTAATGCGGCCACGCAACTACCCGTGAGCGTCGCGTAATCCAAAATCAACCCCGGTTTTAGCTTTGATGCGAATGCCAGCGTATCGGCCAGCACCATGCGGCCTTCTGCATCGGTATGGACGACTTCGATGCTCACGCCGTTGCTGGCGATGACGACATCATTTTGCTTATAGGCATTTGGCCCGATATGGTTTTGCGCGAGTGCGAGCCAGCAATCCACCGGAAACTTTACCTTGAGCTGCGTGAGCGCCAAAAGTGTGCCGAGTGCTACGGCGCTGCCTTCCATATCTTCATGCATCCCGTACATATACTTTGGTGGCTTGAGATTGGTGCCGCCAGTATCGAAACAGATACCTTTGCCCACTAAAGCCAGAGCCGGTTTGCGCGTAGCAGGAGAGGGCTGATAGCGCAAGTGCACGATACCCGCGTCATTTGTGGCGCTGCCTTGCGCCACGGCCAGAAAAGCGCCAGCCTTTTTGCGGCGGAGTTCTTTGGTGTCTAAAAAGTGCATACGCCAGCCATGCTGTTTTGCGAGTGCCGCAACACGCTTGCGATAATGCGTCGGGGTCAGTTCATTCGGTGGCAGGGCAGTGAGATGCCGCGCAAGATTATTACCGGCTGCTTCAGCATAGGTACGCTGAAAATTTACTTTTTCTGTCAGGCCGACAAACTGAATAGTGCTTAGCTTGTTGGGCTTTGCTTTTTTGCTCTTAAAATGGGGTAATCTGTAGCTACCTGCGAGTAGTGCGGCGAGCAATGCCTCGGCAACACGGGCCGCCAGCTTGTTTTCGAGTCCGGGCAGATACACTGTAATAATAACTGGGTCATAACCTAGCTGAGCTCCGGCCAACTTACGGGCCAGTGTAAGCAGTTCAAAGCTGGTGAGATCAGGCTTAATATAAGACAAGGCGGCATGCGTACCGATCTTATTGGGCAGGTCGGTGACGAGCAGCGCACCGTCTTTCTCCTTGAGCCTGTCAAAGCGTGCTTTAAGTACGTCTGCATAGGGAAAGCTGAGCCAATTTTGCTTTGCAGAAGCATCAGGCATGACGATGATGAGGTGCTGACAGCTATCCGCCTGGCCTTTAGTGAGCGATGTGGCTTGTTGTTTTAACTTGATTTCCGGTGCTGTTATCATGCCATTTCCCTGTCAGGAGAGGCTGTTTGCCTTGACCTGTTTCCGTAAAACCACGATCATAGCGCGCCTGCATTTTTTCAGATAGTCTGGCACTTGTCTGATTATTGACCAAGTTGTTGAGAATAATAGGGAAGCAATGCATGAACGTCGCTGATAAGAAACGCCTGCTGCGTGAGATGCTGTTCGCGCGGCGCTTCGAGGAACGTTGCTACGAAGCCTATGTAGAACGCAAGATCGGGGGCTTCCTGCACCTGTATCCCGGCCAGGAGGCGTGCGCGCACGGTGTGCTGGAGGCCGCGCGCCCCGGTCATGACTATGTGATCACCGGCTACCGTGACCATGTCCACGCGCTGAAATGCGGTACTGATCCGAAAGCGTTGATGGCCGAGTTGTTCGGCAAGGTCACCGGCACCTGCAAGGGCCTCGGCGGTTCCATGCACATCTTCGATGCCGAGCATCATTTCATGGGCGGCTATTCATTGGTGGGTGGGCCGTTTCCGCTCGCCGCGGGCATGGCCAAAGCCATCAAGATGAAGAAGACCGACCAGATTTCTATCTGTTTTCTGGGCGACGCCGCCAATAATCAGGGCACTTTCCACGAGACCATGAACATGTCCAAGGTCTGGGATTTGCCAGTGTTGTTCATCTGCGAAAACAATCTCTACGGTATCGGCACACGTATTGATCGTTCCACCGCCATCGTCGATCAATACAAGCGCCTCAGCGGTTACGACATTCCCTCCGCGCAGACCGACGGACAGGACATTGAAGCCGTTTACGCAGCAGCGAAAATCGCCGTCGATCATGTGCGAGGTGGCAAAGGCCCGTATTTCCTGGAATTGATGACTTACCGCTATCGCGGCCATTCCATGTCGGATTCGAACGCCTACCGCGTGAAAGAAGAAGAGCGCGAGTGGGGTTCCCGCGACCCGATCATCATCCTGCGTGACCGCTTGATCGCTGCCGGAGACTACACCGAACAGGAATATAAAGCCTTGGATCTGGAAATCATCAAGAACATCGAAGACGAGGTCATCAAATTCGCTGAGGATTCACCGGAACCGGCGCTCGCAGATTTACAGAAATATGTGCTCGCAGAAAACGATCCTTACGTGAAGGGGGGCATACACTAATGGCCCAGCTAATGTATTGGGAAGCCATCTTGCGCGCCCACGATGAAGAAATGACGCGCGATCCGCTGGTCATTGCCATGGGCGAAGACATCGGCGTGGTCGGCGGCACCTATAAAGCCACGCAGGGCCTGTTCGATAAATACGGCCCGGAGCGCGTGATGGATACACCGATTTCCGAGAACGGTTATACGGGTTTGGGCATCGGTGCGTCTTTCCTCGGCGTGCGGCCTATCATCGAAATCATGTCCGTGAATTTCGCCTGGTTGGCATTGGATCAGATCGCCAACTCCGCCGCCAAGGTGCGCTATATGTCCGGCGGCCAACTAACCGCGCCGGTCGTGATCCGCTCTCCCGGTGGCACTGCACATCAGCTTGGCGCGCAACATTCCGGACGTATGGAAAAAGTCTTCATGGGCATTTCCGGTCTGCGCGTGGTCACACCGTCCAATCCGCGTCAGGCCTATGGCTTGTTGAAATCCGCCGTGCGCTGCAACGACCCCGTGTTCATCAACGAACACGAGCTCATGTACAACATGAAGGGCGAAGTGCCAGAAGGTGAGTATTTCCACCCGCTGGAAGGCTCCGAAGTCGCGCGTGCGGGCAAGGACTTAACCCTGTTTGGTTACAACATTTCGGTACACTGGTGCTTACAGGCGGCGGAAATACTGTCCAAAGAACATGGCATCGAAGCCGAAGTGATTGACCTTTATTCACTGAGCCCGCTGGATATTGCCGGTATCAGGACATCGGTTAGCAAGACGCATAAAGCCGTCATCGTCGAAGAAGCCGAAGCGCCGGTAGGCGTGGGCGCGGAAGTCATGGCGATCATTAACGAAGAATGTTTCTTTGAACTGGATGCCGCACCCGTGCGCGTGTCGGCGGTGAATACGCCGATTCCGTTTAATCACGCGCTGGAAAAAGCTGCGATACCGGATGCGAAGAAGGTGGTGAAGGCGGTGCTAAAAATGTTTAATATAAAGTAGATATTTTATATTATTATTATATAGTTATATTATATATTTAAGGTAAATTATAAGGATATTTAATGGCCGATCCCTACATCATTAAGATGCCGCAACTCTCCGACACCATGACGGAAGGTGTGGTGGTGAGTTGGGAAAAAAATATCGGTGACAAGATTGCGCGCGGCGATATCGTAGCGACGGTCGAGACCGACAAGGCCATCATGGATGTTGAAGTTTTTCGGGACGGCTACTTATCCGGTCCACGCGCTGAACTGGATAGCACTGTTGCTGTGGGGACAGCCATTGCCTATTTGGTGAGTGAGCTTTCGGAGGTGGAAAAACAGAGTGCAGCAGCGCCTGCGCCAGAAGTTCCTGCGCAAAGCAAATCCAGCCAAAAAGAATCTCAGCCAGAAACGCCGGACGGTGTGGTTCACATCGTCAAGATGCCGCAGCTCTCCGACACGATGACCGAAGGTGTCGTCGTGGGGTGGTTGAAAAAAGTCGGTGAGCAGGTCGTGCGCGGCGACATTGTTGCGCAAGTGGAAACCGACAAGGCCATCATGGATGTAGAAGTGTTCCGCGAAGGCTATTTATCCGGCCCGATCGCACTGGTGGATAGTGTGATTCCCGTAGGGGGAGCGCTGGCGTATCTGGTCAGTAAGCCGGAGCAGGTTAAACAAACCAGCGAAGCACCAAAAAAATCTGCAGCAGAATCTGCTACCAGCCCCTCGCAACAGGAAAAGCGCCATCAGCTTGCTTCCGCACATCCTGCGCCCGGACATAAACCACCTGCACCGCATACAGACAATGACCAGACACCTGCGATGCGCCCGGACAATAAACACGCCACGCCTCAGGCACGTAAACTGGCGGCTGACCTGCATGTGAATTTAAATACGCTCAAGGGCAGTGGGCCGGAAGGTGTCATCACGGGTGATGATGTACGCCGTGCGCAACCGCTGGAACGCCCCAGTGAAGTAGCGCGCCAGACCCCCGCGCATGTTATGCCGGAAATACAGGTGCCCGGTCACGGGCGTGCCATGACGGCAATGGAGCGCGCGGTGAGCCACTCCATGACAGCTTCGCTGACCATGCCGACTTTCCATGTGACGATGCATGCACGGCCTGAGGCATTGATCAAAGCTGCCAAGCGCGCAGGAGTTTCGGTGACGGTCGTTATCGCCAAGGCGTGTGCCGTGGCTATGAAAAAACATCCTACGATGAACTGGGCCTATCAGCCCGTGGA
>JAYTIZ010000015.1:0-5285 GCA_043731445.1 Gammaproteobacteria bacterium
TTTTTTTTGAGTTTTTGAAAGTATCTACTTGAGCATGGAATGCGACAAAATTGTCGGGAACAATTTTGAACAATGGAGCGTAGCGACGTTGGCCCGTAGGGCGCGCGCCAGGGATGGAAGCGCGTAAAGTAGGTCACTGCCTCTTAAATTACCTACTTGAGCATGGAATGCATCCAACTATTACCCTAGTTTCGTATATATCCATGTAGAGAATGGGATTAGACTATAACCGTTGAGTCAGCCAAAAGGAGAGTTACCATGAAGATGAATAAATCCGTGCGTTGGTTAGCCTTGCCCTTACTGCTAGTAATGGGCGTGATGTTGAGTGCTTGTGACAGTATGCCGTCTTGGATGAAAGCAGAGCCAAGCCTGTATCACCGTTTAGGCGAAAAGCCTGCGATTACTGCGGTGGTAGATGATTTTGTGGGTAATGTGGCAGCCGACAAGCGCATCAATAAACGCTTCGCCAAGACTAATATCCCAAACCTGAAGAAACTGCTAGTTGAGCAGATTTGTGCCGGGACGGGTGGACCATGCACCTATACGGGTCGCGACATGAAAACGACGCATGCGGGTATGAAGGTTACCGAAGCGGATTTTAATGCGCTGGTTGAAGATCTGGTGAAGAGCTTGAATAAGTTTAAAGTGCCAGCCAAGGAGCAGAATGAGCTGCTGGGCATTCTGGGGCCGATGAAGAAGGATATCGTCAGCGGGTAAGGTTTTTCGATCTGTGATCCCCGTCCGTAGTGGGCGGGGATTTTACTGCAAACTATGATGAGGTTTTGAGGCGAGTTACAGGGCCCGCAGACGAGCGTTTAAGCGGCTCTTATGACGTGCTGCCTTGTTTTTTGAAATCAGCCCCTTACGGGCTATGCTGTCAATAACGGGAACTGAGGCTTTATAAGCAGCCTCTGCTTTGGCTTTATCGCCCTCGGCGAGGCTATTAACGACCTTTTTGATGGTCGTACGCGCCATGGAGCGCATACTTACGTTATGCGCGCGGTGTTTTTCTGCCTGACGGGCGCGCTTCTTTGCTTGTACAGTGTTGGCCAAGGTAATGCTCCTGCAATTCGGGGTAACTAAACCAGCGATTATCCTGCTTTTCTTACTTTTTGTCAAAGTCGGCTGGCTTGATCCCACGAAACGCTGCCTGTAAACTGGCGTACTAATGAATAATGGTAGGAACAGTCAATGGAAGTAGTGCTAGCTCAACCGCGCGGGTTTTGCGCAGGGGTTGTCCGGGCGATAGATATTGTGGAGCTCGCTATCGACATCTATGGACCGCCAGTCTATGTGTTCCATGAAATTGTGCACAATCGTTATGTAGTTGACGATCTGCAAACGCGCGGTGCGGTGTTCGTGGAGAACCTGGCTGAAGTGCCACCGGGCTCCGTCACTATTTTTAGCGCGCACGGTGTGTCAACCGCCATCGTTAAGCAAGCTCAACAAATGCAGAGCAGATTATTGATGCTACCTGCCCGCTGGTCACCAAGGTGCATCTACAGGCGCAGCGTTATAGCCGCCGCGGCCATGAAATCATTATCATCGGCCATCTTGGACACGAGGAAGTTGAGGGCACTATGGGTTCCGTAGAAGGACTTGTGCACGTGGTGTCGACTATTGATGATGTGGCGGCACTGTCCGTGACCGACCCCGAAAGCCTGGCCTACGTGACTCAAACCACGCTGAGCATCGACGACACCCGCGAGGTCATTGACGCCTTAAAGCAACGCTTTCCTACCATCCAGGGGCCGGAGCTTGATGATATTTGTTACGCTACCCAAAACCGACAGAACGCGGTGCGGCAACTTGCCGATAACGTAGATTTATTACTGGTCGTGGGTGCACGCAACAGCTCCAACTCAGTGCGGCTACGTGAAGTTGGTAAACAGCATGGTCTGCCCTCGTATTTAATTCAGGATGAGACGGAGATAGAGCGAGCCTGGTTTGACGGCATTACCCGTGTGGGTGTGACCGCCGGAGCGTCTGCCCCAGAGGTGTTGGTGCAGCGTGTATTGGACACACTGCGCGGCTTTGGCGTGGATGTCACCCGTGAACTGGATGGCACCCGCGAGACAACGACGTTCCGCCTGCCTATGTCACTTATCGCCAAAAAAGCACAGCTTCAGGAACTCACCAAGAAAGGTGGTTCGCTCTAAAGTAGTTGCCACCTCGTTGCGTAAAGCGCCGCCCGATGCGCTGGGAACTTAAGCCTGCTTTGAGAAGTCCAACGTTAGTCCACAGCACTGCTGCGGAAGCTGTTTCATTACAAGTTTAAGGATCGCTATGACAGTTCCACTAATTCAACAATTCAGCGTTGCTCGCTATCTCATTGGCCAGAAATTACGCGGCGTGCGCCGCTATCCGCTAGTGCTGATGCTAGAGCCGCTGTTCCGCTGCAATCTGGCCTGCGCAGGGTGTGGCAAGATTGATTACCCCGAAGACATACTGGACAAGCGCCTGAGTGCTGCGGAATGTCTGGCTGCCGTTGACGAATGTGGCGCACCTATAGTGTCTATTCCTGGCGGCGAGCCGCTGATCCACAAGGAGATCGTGGAGATCGTCGAAGGTATCGTCGCGCGCAAGAAATTCGTTTATCTATGCACTAACGCGCTGTTGCTGAAAAAACGCCTGCGCGATTTTAAACCATCACCCTATCTTACCTTCTCGGTGCATCTGGATGGCATCCGCGAGCGTCATGATGCTTCGGTCTGCCAGGATGGCGTATTCGACCGCGCTGTGGAGGCTATAAAGCTGGCCCTGGCTGCAGGCTTTCGCGTCACTGCCAACTGTACGCTGTTCCAAGGTGAGTCACCGGCTGAGGTCGCAGAATTCATGGACTACTGCATGGAACTGGGCGTGGAAGGCGTGACCATCTCGCCCGGTTATAGCTATCAGCACGCGCCGCAGCAGGAGGTGTTTCTGCGCCGCGAGGGTAGCAAGCAATTGTTCCGTGATATTTTCAAGCTGGGCAAGGGTCGTAAATGGCGCTTTAACCAGTCGAGTATGTTCCTGGATTTCCTGGCAGGTAATCAAACCTATCAGTGCACGCCGTGGGGCAATCCTACACGCAACGTGTTCGGCTGGCAGAAGCCGTGTTACCTGTTAGTGGATGACGGCTATGCGGCGACCTTCAAGGAAATGATGGAAGAGACAGATTGGGATAATTACGGCACCGGTAAAAATCCTAAATGCGCCGACTGCATGGTGCACTGTGGGTATGAGCCGACTGCGATTAACGACACTTTTGCCCGCCCTCTGCAAGCTCTGCGCGTATTTCTTAAAGGACCGCGGACCGATGGCCCGATGGCCCCGGAGTTACCCATTCTGTATGCAGAATCGGTCACGCCTTATGCGGCCAAGATCGCTGTGAGCGAGATTGGCGGCAGGCGCGCTATGTAGCTGCGTGGCGCACTGAATTTAGATCTAGGGGTGTGCGCTAACAAGATACTGATACATTTAGGGGCGCCATGATTGAGTCGGTAGGCTTCTGTTTAGCCTTGACTCCCCATGATTAATTTCTGTGAAAGATTGCTGGTGTCCGCTTTTATTTTTTTAAATTGCTTTATCCTATTCAGTTATCTAACTCCCGGTTTCCCAAAGTCGCAGCAGTGAGTGGCTGTATACTTTTGAAGACTGAGCTACCCACTGAAATGGGTGGTTTTGCTGTGCTCAAGACACATTGATTGACGATTGCAGCCTGGCGCGACATATCAAGGGATGCGGCCAGAGTACCTGGATCGGCTTGACCCACGCTGCTCCTATACGGGCTTAGCGCAAATCTGGGCGATTACTGGCGGGGCGAGCGTGCACGCTGGAAAGGGCGGAGTTACGGGAATGATGGCGCAATACGCGCATCCAGTAAGCTCGAAGCCGCGTATATATCTTGTAACAAAACGGTTAGTAGAATTCAGAGTTAATTCGGGAGACATGTATGGTAACGGAATTTAGTAGAGTAGTTGATAAATCTGCGGCCAGAAACCCTACGTCCGTGGCCTGGTTGCCGCGCAAAATAATCCGTCTCATGCTGGCGTGGCTACTGAGTATTTGTCTCTTGCCCTTGGCGGCGTTCGCGCAAGATGACAGCGCAGCGGATGTGATAAATCACTTTCAAGCCACGCTGATCGACACCATGAAAGACGCCAAAACACTCGGTTATCAGGGCCGTTACGACAAACTTGCTCCAGCGGTGCAGACCAGCCACGATCTAGCAGGCATTGCTAAGTTCGCAGTCGGCCGCTATTGGGATAAGCTCACCGATGCGCAGAAGACCGCGCTGGTAGACACCTTCAGCAAGCTCAGCATTGCTACCTATGCCTACCGTTTTGACGGGTTTTCCGGCGAAGTATTTACGCCCATCTCGGCTGAACAACTAGCGAATGGCGATATGCTGGTGCGTACCCAGCTCGCAGAAGGCGGTGGTGGAGAGGTACATCATTTTGACTACACCATGCATCAGATTGATGGCCACTGGCGGATCATCAATGTCATTGCTGATGGCGTCAGTGATCTCGCCATCAAGCGCTCCGAATATACCAGTATCATGCGTACCCAGGGTCTGGACGCCCTGCTTGGAAAATTAAAGGCCCAGATTGACCTGTATTCAAAGCCAGCGTAGAGTAAACATGTCTTATACCCCATAAACGTGCAGACAACTCTAATGAAAATACGCACTGCTTTTGTTGACCAAAATCTACTCAAAGTGCTGCCGCTGGCGACGTTGCTGATACTGGACTCGGGTTGCACGACCTTGCCCGAGACGGGTAATACAGCGTATGACCCTATCGAGAATACCAACCGGCATATCTACAGTTTTAACGACACTGTGGACAAAAATTTTATCAAGCCCGTCGCCGACGCTTACGTGAGTGTTACTCCGCAGCCCGTGCGTACGTCGGTCTCGAACTTTTTCAATAACGTCGGCTATATCAATGTAATTCTCAATGATGTCTTGCAAGGGAAGGCCGAGCAGGGTATTTCCGACAGCGGACGTTTTGTAGTCAACAGCACAGTTGGCATTTTGGGTCTGTTTGACCCAGCTACCTCGCTTGGCCTACCAGCACATGAAGAAGACTTCGGTCAAACCCTGGGTGTGTATGGTTCCGGCCCTGGCCCCTATTTAGTGCTGCCGCTACTTGGCCCGAACACGTTGCGCGATAGCCCCGGGATTGCAGTCAGTACCGTGACCAACCTGTTATTTTACGTCAGCAACGCGGCAGTCACGATACCCTTGGGCGTGTTGGGAGCCATTGACGCGCGGGCCAAGGCCAGCAGTGCCTTGAGCA
>JAYTIZ010000016.1:0-8122 GCA_043731445.1 Gammaproteobacteria bacterium
ATTTTTTTCTGGGTGGCGCGCATGATTATGATGGGGCTCAAGTTCACTGGCGAAGTGCCATTTCGTGAGGTGTATATCCACGGCCTCGTGCGTGACGCTGAAGGCCAGAAGATGTCCAAATCTAAAGGTAATGTGCTCGACCCCATTGACCTGATTGACGGCATCGAGCTGGAAACCTTGGTGGAGAAACGTACCAGCGGCTTGATGCAGCCGGATATGGCCAAGAAGATCGAGAAAGCCACGCGCAAACAGTTTCCTGAAGGTATCCCGGCTTATGGTACGGATGCGCTGCGTTTCACCTTTGCCTCCCTCGCCACGCAGGGCCGCGACATACGTTTCGATACCGGGCGCATCGAAGGCTATCGCAATTTCTGTAATAAGCTGTGGAATGCCGCACGTTATGTATTGATGAATACCGAAGGTCAGGACTGCGGTCAGAGTGACGGCGACATCACTCTCTCGCTTCCCGACCGTTGGATCATCGCACGCCTGCAAATGACCGAGCAACAGGTGATAGCAGCCATCGCAGCCTACCGCTTTGATCTGGCAGCACAGGCTGTTTATGAATTCACCTGGAACGAATACTGCGATTGGTATCTGGAATTTTCAAAATCTATATTGCTGTCCGCCGAGTCCAGCGCTGCCAGCATGCGCGGTACGCGCCGCACACTGGTGCGTGTGCTGGAAGCCTTGCTGCGCCTAGCGCATCCAGTTATTCCATTTATCACAGAAGAAATCTGGCAGCGCATAGCACCCCTAGCAGGAAAGAGTGGCGCTACTATTATGCTCCAACCCTATCCTAGTCCTGACGCGAGCAAAATAGATAACGATGTGCTGGCCGAACTCGACTGGGTAAAGTCTTTTATTCTGGGTGTGCGTAACATCCGTGGCGAGATGAACATTCCGCCCAGTAAACCACTCACTGTGCTTATTCAAAATGGTAGCCAGCAAGATCAGCAACGGCTAGATACTAATCGCACTTACCTCACGACTCTCGCACGCCTGGAATCTATCACCTGGCTGGAGAAAAGTGCGAGTGTGCCGGAATCTGCCACCGCATTGATAGGGGATATGAAGCTACTCATTCCGATGGCCGGGCTCATTGATAAGCAGGCTGAACTAGCGCGCCTAACGAAAGAGATTGAGAAACTTGGCAAAGACTTACTGCGCAGCAAAACTAAACTTGCGAATCCAGACTACATCAGTCGCGCGCCCGAGGCGATTGTACAAGAAGAGCAGCAACGTGTTGCCGAGTTTGGGGCAGCGCTAAAAAAGCTCACCGAACAACAGGCACAGCTTACTAAAAGTTAAAGCTGGATTATAAAAATGAGGTTATGGAGCTTACATCCAAAATATCTGGATACGAAAGGCCTGACTGCGGTCTGGCGCGAGGCTTTATTGGCGAAGCACGTATTAGCCGGTAAAACGAAAGGCTACAAACACCATCCGCAACTCATCCGGTTTCGCTCTCACGCTTACCCCCTAAAGGCACTAGCCATTTATCTTACTGAGATCTGGCAAGAGGCAGATCGGCGTGGCTACCATTTCGATAAAACAAAAATACCAAAACTCACCAACACAGCAATCGCCAAACTTCCGGTGACGCGCGGACAGTTGCAGTATGAACATGACTGGCTGTGCGAGAAACTCAAGACGCGTGAGCCAAGTCGTTATCAGAGCCTCATCCAGGTGAAGGCATTAAAATCCCATCCCCTGTTTAGCATCATCAAGGGGCCTATTGAGGCTTGGGAAAAAATTTCACAAAAGATAAAATAGTAGTATCAAAAAATTAACTAGCAGGGAGAATAGAAAAAGCTTTTTCCATTGCTCCGGTGAAATGCGCTCTAAAAGTGGTGGCTTGCGTAGCGTTGGCATCGTTTGCGGCGGATTGGCCAGCACAGCAGCAAGCTCATAAGCGTAAGGGAAACGGTTTTTAGGATCTGCCGCACAAGCCTTCTTTAATGCCTCAGAGAGCCAGGCAGGCACGTCCGGATTGTAGCGTTCCGGCGGAATGAAGCGCTTAAAGTTTGGATGCGTAAAAGGCTCTATCTCGCCGTATGGATATCTACCTGTGAGCATCTCGTAGATGGTCACACCAGCCGAGTACACATCTGCACACTCATCAGCCTCTGCGCCCGCAATGATTTCAGGGGCCATATAACTCGGCGTACCTATCGGATTTGAAGATTTTTCTTCTTTATTCATACGCTCAATGCGGCTGACACCCAGATCAATTAAACGTAAGTTATCATCTTCATCAAGCAGTATATTTTCTGGTTTCACGTCACGATGGATAACACCTTTGCGATGCAGATGGTCCAAACCCGTCAACATCTGTTGTGCAAATGTGAGCGTCTCCTGCACGGATAACCCATTTCTTTTCTTGATGCGGGCAGCGAGAGTTTCGCTTTTATAGAAAGCCATGACGGAGTAAAGCGCCGTGCGACGCCCAACGCGTAAGGGAATTATTTTAACAATATGTGGGCTATTAATACGCCGGCCTATCCATTCCTCGCGCAGGAAGTAGTCGGTAAATACTGCATCATCTGTGTAACGTGGATTGGGAAACTTCAGCACCGCAATCGCGCCACTCTCTTCATCCAGCGCTTTAAACAAACTCGACATGCGGCCAGCGTGAAGGCGTTCACCGATCAAAAAGTTGTCCACTCTGTCACCCTTGGCCGGTAATGGCCTGATGGGCAAGGCGCTGATATTCTCACCAAAGTCGGCCACCGTCTCAGAAGGCAGCTTAGATACCCGCACTACACACGCGCTGACGTTGTCATTGCTACCCGCCATGAGTGCACGTTGAGCCAGGTTTTCAGCAATCTCCTGTGCCGTGAATTCTTTTTTCTGCAGGCAAGCGGAAAGCGCTTCGCTATCCAAAACTTCATGCACACCATCGCTGGTAATAAGGAATATATCGCCTTCATTGAGCTCGCCGCTCTCGATATCTGTCTGTAACAGTTCATCAAGCCCACAGGCGCGGGTGATGACCGGGCCGATGTCGGCATGAATGCGGCTATGGTCGCGCGTTAATTGTGCGAGCTTACCGTCGCGATATAAACAGACACGGGTATCACCAACATGGGCCACTGCCCAGCGGCGATTGCGTAAGACAAGGGCAGATAGCGTGGTCGCCCGCCCACTGGGCTCACCTTCCAGCACAGCGTGATTAGCGGCGCCGAAGCAATCCTTCAGTGCCCGATCCAGACCCCAGGTTTCCGGGCTGGCATAGTAGCCATCACTTAAGCTTTTGACTGCGGCAGTAGAGGCTTCCAAGCCGCCAGACAAACCGCCGACACCGTCGGCCACAGCAAGTAAGGCCCCATAGGCCACATACTGTCCGGTACTAGGCGTGATAACGAGACAGCTATCCTCATTACGTTTGCGCTTACCCTGCAGCGACGAGCATCCAGCATCTAAAATGAGAGCCATGCGAGATTATGGCTATTAAACGCTATACCTGTAAACTATTTTTAGCACTCTGTTATAGCCCCAAGTCACACATTCAAATACTATAGGCTGGCAATGACTAAGGTAATTAAAATTGAAGCCGCAGACTGGAATGGGCCACGCACGCGTCAGCTCCAGGAAGAAGCACATTACGCGCTCGAAGCAGGGAACGTCTTGCTCTTCCCGCAGCTACGTTTCCGCCTAGCGGAAACCGAAACCCATTTTTTGTCACCCACCACAGCAGGAAAGAGTAAGAACGTCAGCCTTAATATTACTAACGGGGAGCTACGCGGCAGCAACTATGAACCGACAGAGATGGAGCCTCTGAAAAATATGATGGCGCGCTTCGCTCAGCACAGCAAAGACTTTCTGTTGCAACTCTTACCACGCTACGAGCTTGGCTTAATCCAAGCTCGCACCAGTTTCCGACCCATGGAAATTGCCGGACGATCCACATCCTGGCGCAAGGATGATACGCGCCTGCACGTAGATAGTTTCCCCTCATCCCCCGTTCAGGACAAACGAATCCTGCGCATCTTTAGCAATGTGAATCCGCAGGGACAGAGCCGTTCTTGGAGACTAGGTGAGTCCTTTGAAAAGGTTGCTGCGCGATTTCTACCTTCATTGTCCCGCCCTATTTTTGGTAGTAGTCAGCTTCTCCGATTGTGCCAGATCACGAAGAGTCGGCGGAGTGCGTATGACCACCTCATGCTCCAGCTGCACGACTGCATGAAGGCAGACTTGAATTACCAGTCGCAAGCAGATCAGATTGCTTACGACTTCCCGCCAGGCAGTACCTGGATCGTGTTTACCGATCAGGTATCACATGCGGCGATGGCGGGCCGGTACGCATTAGAGCAGACTTTTTATTTGCCTGTTACGTCTATGATGGACGAATCAAAGTCACCGTTACGGACTCTTGAGCGCCTGACCCAACGCAAGTTGATATGACGGCCGACAAATCACCCGCTGTGATTTGCTAAACTTTAGCGGCCGTGACGCTCGAGGATCCCCAGGTCGTGCGCCAGCGGGTCTTAACGAGAGCAAGCCCGAAGAGACCGAACAGGGCTAATCCGGCAAATATCCAAAAGCCCAGCGCGAAACCACCCGTCATGCCTTTAGACCAGCCCATAGCCTTCGTCAAGAAGAAACCGCCGACACCGCCCGCAGCACCAACAAGTCCTGTGACAATACCCATCTCGCGCCGGAAACGTAAGGGCACCAGTTGGAACACGGAACCATTGCCCATCCCAAGCGCGATAGCCCCTAGAAAAAAGATCAGTACTGCCGACCATGCCACTAATGGCAACTCAAACATTCCCCAGCCACCCACCTTGGAGGATGTTACCACCAAGTCAATCGGTGCCGGTCCTTCAGGCATAAAGCCGATGCTCAAATAACATAGTGCAACAACGCTTAATAAAATCTGCAAGGCTTTAATGCCTCCGATGCGATCGGCTATTAATCCACCTACCGGGCGGAACATCGAACCGGCAGCGACTACTATTGCGACCATCAAACCTGCCGTAATACCTGAGGCGTGATACCAGTTGGTGAAGTACAAAGGCAGCGCATTACCCAAGCCTACGAAACCGCCGAAGGTAATGGAATAAAAAAACATGAACCACCAAGTGTCACTATCACTCAGTACAGTGGCATAATTTTTCAAGGTAACAGGCGCGCGTTTGTCGGGAGCATCCTTCGCCATCCAGCTATAGAGTAGAAATACAATGACTACCGGGATCAACAGAAAACCGAACACCTGTTGCCAACCAAAATGTTCTGCCAGCCAGGGAACAAATAATTGATCAAATACTACGCCAATATTACCTGCTCCGGCGATGCCAAGTACCATGCCCTGATACTCTGGCGGATACCAGCGGCTAGCCTGAGGAATAGCCACTGCGAAACTCGCACCCGCAAAACCGAGGATGATACCTAATAGCTCCACCTGAAACTTGGAGTGCAAGCCAAACAGCCATGCGTACGCCAAACCTACCATCACGATAATCTGCCCTAGTTGCCCGGCACGCTTGGCACCGAAATGATCGGCTAACATACCCATCGGCACCCGCAGCAGTGCTCCGAACAGGATGGGGATTGCGACTAGGCCAAACTTTTCTTCGAGGCTGATGCCGAGGTCTTGGGTGAGGTAAAGTGAGAGCGGCCCCAACACGACCCACACCATAAAACTCACGTCAAAATACAAAAATGCGGAGAGTAACGTCGGCCAGTGTCCAACCTTAGTAAAACCTTTAAGTTTCATTAAATTATTCCTGATGAGTTATTTTAAGTCATTTATAAACGGCACACGTTAGCTTTTAAGTTGTCGTCTCGCCTTGCGCTATAGTGTTTGCCAGCAACGTTTTTAATTCTGGAATACATGAACCGCAGTTGGTGCCGGCCTTGAGCGTTTTGCCAATCTGTTCCACGGTGCGTAAGCCATCTTTTTGAATGCCGTTAATAAGAGTATTCGTCCCCACATTGAAGCAGGCGCAGACCACGGGACCCGCATCAGCCTGCCCTAGTCCCGGCCGTCCTGCTAAAAGACTATTGCGTTCGTTGGGGGTGAGCTGTTCTTTACCAAACAGTTCGGTTAGCCAGGTGCGCGGTGGCAGTTCGAAGCCAGGAGAAATAAACACACAACTCTCCAAACGATTATCCACCAAACGCGCGCCACGGTAGCGCCCTGCCGCCGTGTCAAAATATTCTATCCAACCGACGTTATCGTCGGCGGCGCAGAGTAGGTTGCGCGCCCACTTGGCCCAATCCTCTGCCCCTTCCTCTCCCGCTAATTCATAACGCCAGCAATCACGTGCGATGGCGCGTGCCCAATAACTCGCGTTGGTAAAAACAAGTTGCCGGCGCGAAAGTATGAAGCCATGCCAGTGCGGAGTATAAGCTGCGATATTTACAGGTGTATGTTTCAACTCGGGCTGTCCGGAAATAGGATCCACGACTGGATTCACCAGTGCATCTACGCGTGCTTTACTCGCAAATTGATCATTCCAATGCATAGGGACAAATACGCTACCGCGCCGCTGCCCCTCAGCGATCTTTCCACGTGCAATCATCTCACCCCAACGGCTGCTGATCTTGACTAGTGCGCCGTGCTGCACATTGAGACGTGCGGCATCATCTTGCTGGATCTCGACATAAGGTTCGTGTATATGCGCCGATAAGCGCGGTGATTTTCCGGTGCGCGTCAAGGTATGCCAGTGATCGCGCACGCGCCCCGTGTTGAGTACCAGGGGGAATTCTGCATCGGGCAGATGCCCGGGAGGACGCGGCGTAATAGCGATAAACTGCGCCTTGTGCGTCGGCGTAAAATACTGCCCGTCTGTAAAAAGGCGTGCGGTACCCTGGGAACCCGCATGGGGCACCGGCCACTGGATGGGCTGCATCGTTTCGTACGCGGCTGTATCGTCATCATGCAAACCGGCGATATTAAAATCACGTTTGCCGTTGTTTTCGAAACCTGACAGCCGCGCGTGCTCAAAAAATATGTCAGCCTCGGAGCGATAGCCAAAGCCCTGCGCAAACCCGATGCGTTTGCCAACCTCGGAGAGAGCCCACCAATCGGGCTTGGCTTCGCCGGGTGCGGGAAGAAATTGGCGCTGGCGCGAGATACGCCGTTCGGAATTAGTCACCGTGCCGTTTTTCTCACCCCATGCCAGCGCTGGTAACAATACGTGCGCGAGTGCTGTCGTGTCGGTGTTGCGCATGCAGTCTGACACCACAACCAGCTCACAGGACTTTAGCGCCGCACGCACGCGATCCGCATCGGGCAGGCTGACCACCGGATTCGTCGCGATGATCCATACTGCCTTCACCTTACCTGCCCCGATAGCCTTGAACAGATCCACGGCTTTCAAGCCTGGTTTATCTGCAATCACGGGTGAATCCCAGAAGCGCTGCACAATATCACGATGGTCTGGATTCGTGATCTCCATATGCGCAGCCAGCATGTTGGGCATGCCGCCGACTTCACGCCCGCCCATGGCGTTCGGCTGGCCAGTGAACGAGAACGGTCCCATACCGGGTCGGCCGATACGTCCGGTCAGAAGATGACAGTTGATGATGGCATTGACCTTATCGGTGCCACTGGAAGATTGATTCACGCCTTGCGAATAGACCGTAATGACTTTTTCGGTCTGCGCGAACAGGTGGAAAAACTCCACTACATCTTTCTTATCAAGACCACAGATTTCTACCACGTTTTGTACTGAAGATCCGCTTGCCGCATCAAGCGCAGCCTGTACACCTTCGGTGTGGTCATTTATGTATACGTAATCAGAGTAATCTGTCTGAACCAGATAATTCAGCAGGCCATTAAAAAGCGTCGTATCAGTAGCGGGTGCGAGCGGTAAATGCAGATCGGCTAAATCACATGTTGGAGTGCGGCGCGGATCAATGACAATAATTTTTAGTTTTGGATTATCCAACTTAGCCTGCGTGATGCGTTGAAATAACACAGGGTGGCACCAGGCGGTGTTTGAACCCACCAGGACAATCAGATCGGCAAGCTCCAGATCTTCGTAACTGCATGGAACGCCGTCCGCGCCGAAAGCGCGTTTGTGCCCGGCTACACTCGATGCCATGCACAGGCGTGAATTAGTGTCTATATTCGCGGAGCCGATGTAACCCTTCATCAGCTTGTTGGCGA
>JAYTIZ010000017.1:0-3270 GCA_043731445.1 Gammaproteobacteria bacterium
TGTAAGACGAATTTCCAGATCCGTGATGAGGTCTTTCATAATCGTTTAGCGCTATGAGGTGGTGGACGATACTGGGATTGAACCAGTGACCCTACCGTGTGAAAGTGAAAAATAGCCTTTTGCAATTAATAGTATACCGATACATAACCTTAAACATCAATAACATAATATCACTTCACATCATTCGAAATATTATCAAAGTACGATCTCAGTGCCCCAAAATTGTCCCAGCAAATCACTCTTCTCCCCCGCGTTGCTCTTACGTTCCTTCCCATGCACACGCGCCAAATCAGACTCGAATGCTCCCTAGTTGATCCACCATTCAGAGCAACCAAGGGGTCGCCCATCTGGGTGAGCTTGGCTGTGAGTTCCGCTATATCAAAAAATCAGGCTGGCTTTTGCGTTTCATCTGCGCCACTCGTATTTTATACTGATCTCAGTATATAACGTCTCTGGCTTCATGGTGTGTACTAGCAACTGCAATATTCAGTGAATTATAGAGGTACACTTAATCATGTCTCCACTGCCGCTAGTATCCCACGTCTCCCAGGACAGCATTATCGCCTGGCGCGCCGATGGCGCTGTCACGTTGCGCCAGTTCCTGGCCGAGGTCAAGCAGCTTGCCACCCTGTTTCCCGCAGGGGGTCACCTGCTTAATATGTGCAGCGACCGTTACCGTTTTAGCGTGGGTCTGGCGGCTGCCATTGTGGCCAACAAAGTCAGCTTACTGCCGTCTACCCACACCCCGGAAACGGTACGCCAGATCAAGTTTTTTGCACCGGATGCGTTTTGCTTGACAGACAATGACCTGTGTACGGTGGATCTACCCCAACTGCGTTACCCAGTGATGGGCGTTAGCAAAGCGGACGCATTTGCCATTCCGCAAATTGATGGCAGCCAGCGCATCGCAGTGGTATTCACCTCAGGCTCGACCGGCACACCACAACCGCATCCCAAAACATGGAGTGCGCTGGTCGGCAGCGTGCAGGCTGAGGCAGCGCGTCTTGGCTTATCGCGTTATACGAACTGCACCCTGGTTGGCACCGTACCGCCGCAACACATGTACGGGTTTGAATCCACAGTACTGATGGCATGGCATAGCGGCAACGCCTTCAGCCATACACAGCCATTTTACCCGGCCGACATTTGCCAAGCGCTGACGGCAGTGCCCACGCCGCGAGTGTTGGTGTCCTCGCCTGTACATCTACGTGCCTTGCTGGATGCTGGGCTGACGCTACCAGAGATCACAGGGGTGGTATCCGCCACGGCGCCTCTGTCTGCCCAACTCGCGCAGGACGTTGAGGCACGCTGCAATGCGCCGCTAATGGAAATCTATGGCAGCACCGAAACCGGCCAGATTGCTACCCGCCGCTCCACGCAAATGAGAGAATGGCAGCTTTTCCCTGGAATAAAATTGATCGTGGAAGGTGATTGTGTGCGCGCGTACGGCGGTCACATCGAGACACCAACCGTCATGAACGACATGATTGAATCGATTTCGGACGACTATTTTTTGCTACACGGGCGTAAGGCCGACCTAGTCAATATCGCGGGCAAACGGCATTCGCTAGCAAGCCTCAATCACTTGCTTAATTCTATTCCTGGTGTTGTAGACGGTGCCTTTTTTATGCCCGACGAAACCAGTCCTGACCATGTCACCCGGCTTGTTGCATGCGTGGTGGCTCCAGGAATGGAGGCGCCCAATCTGCTGGCGGCGCTACGCGAACGTATAGACCCGGTTTTCCTACCGCGCCCACTGCTGTTTGTAGATGCACTGCCACGCAACTACACAGGTAAGCTACCACACGAGGCGCTGCAAGCTCTGTTTCAAGCACGTAGCGCACTGAAATCCGCATGAATAACACCACGCGCTGGATCGTTCCGCTAGATCATCCCGCTTTTACTGGACATTTTCCTGGCACTCCCATTCTCCCCGGTGTCGTGCTGCTGGACGTAGCACTGCAAATAATTGCCGACATCCGCGGGGTCGCACTGGATCTCTGCGAAATCAGCTCGGTCAAGTTTCTGAGCCCGGTGAATCCTGGCGACGAGTTGGTAATCCAGCACAGCCTCTCGGCCAGCGGCGCAATACGTTTCGACATCGCGGCGGGCACGCGCAAAATTGCCAGCGGCAGTATCACGCCGGGATCATCTACATGACATCGCGCCCGACAACCAACCAAGCCACCTGGGTACACGCCCCAGAACGCAGCAACATGCTCATGTTGCGCATCATGACGTGGCTTTCATTGCGCCTTGGGCGGCGCGCAGCGCGCAGCGTGCTGCATCTGATCGCTAGTTATTTTCTGTTGTTTGCACCGGCCAGTCGTCGTGCTTCAAGTAATTATCTCAGGCGTGTATTAGGTCGACCTGCCCACTGGGGCGAACTGTATCGGCATTTTTTCACTTTTGCCGCCACTGTTCATGACCGCATCTATCTGCTCAATCGCCGCTTTGATTTGTTTGATTTTGAAGTGCACGGCGAGGACATATTGCGCAACCTGCTTGCCAGCGGCAATGGCTTGTTTCTGATAGGCGCGCACTTGGGCAGCTTTGAAGTGATCCGCGCACTTGGCCGGAAAGACACGGATGTGCGTATCGCCATGGTCATGCATGAGGATAACGCAAAAAAAATCAACTCTATGCTGGCTGCCATTAATCCGGACGCCGTGCCGGATATCATTGGCCTGGGACACATTGATTCCATGCTCAAGGTACGAGAGCGCCTAGAGGACGGCTGTGTCGTCGGCATGTTGGCTGATCGCACCACGGGCAACGACACCCTGTACCCTGTGCAAATCCTCGGCGCTGACGCGAACTTACCCAGCGGGCCGTTCCGAATGGCCGCATTGCTGCAACGTCCGGTGGTATTCATGACAGGGCTGTATCTGGGCGGCAACCGCTACGCCATCCACTTCGATGCTCTAGCGGATTTTTCTGACATTGCGCACGGTCAACACGATGCCGCTCTGGAAGCCGCCATCACCCGTTATGCTGAACTACTGGATCAATACTGCCGCCAGGCGACATACAATTGGTTTAATTTTTTCGATTTCTGGCAGCTCGCAGCCACTACACCGCCTCCCAAATCATGATGATACTGTCCTCCTCCCCGGCCCTTTCATTGCGCGTCATGCAGTACGTACTCGTCGCACTGGCGCTAATGCTGGTACCCGTCATTAGTTACGCCTCCGAGTGGGATATTGACCAGCTCATGGATGGCTTGGCGCAAACCCGCTCCGACCATGCTAGCTTTATCGAGAAAAAATC